>JAICWB010000210.1 GCA_025935035.1 Terriglobales bacterium | reverse complement strand
TTGTTCGGCCAGAGAGTGCCGTCGCAATCGAACACCGCGATGCGCGGTTTCGAATCTAAAACAGTTTTCAGAAAATCATTAGCCAGGGGATTAAATTCGGGAAGATTGCTCAAGCGATTGATAGTCCTCAGGAGTATTGATATTCGCGGTCACGTTCGCGTCGTGCACGGGCACATAAACAATGTGGTCTTGATTGGCGTGTTCTACGTCGCGCGCGGTAGAAGCTGGATCGGCGCGCAGAAAAGCCTCGATCATCTCGCGGCTGATCACGATGGGATGTCCGTGTTTGCCGCCATTCTCCGGCACCAAGGCCCACTTTCCATCATCGCCCTTGAAGTGTTTGGCAAACGTCGCCATCAGGGCATCCATGGTAGCTGCGGTCGCCGGAGGCCGGTCCACCAGGGTCACCACCGCCGCATCGCGTCCGCGATTTAGCACCTCTTGCAGTCCGACGCGCAGGGAACTGAACTGTCCGCGCTCCGGCTCCGGATTCACGACTAAGAATCCGCCACGCGCATAAACCTCAGGCGCCAGTGTCTTCGCATTCGCGCCCGCCACCACGATCACAAGTTGTGTGTAGGCTTTCAGCCTCTCGATGGCCGCCGAAACGAAAGTCGTACCGTTCCACGGCAGCAGCGCCTTATCGCGGCCCATGCGGATAGAACCGCCCGCCGCCAGGATGACTCCGGCAAAACTTGCGGCGATCACTTTGTGACTGCCTGCTTCTTGCGTGTCCAACTCAGATGAGGGAGCTGCGCCTTGCTCTGCCGACGCACCGCGATCATCTCCGCTACCACCGCGATCCCGATCTCTTCCGGCGTGACCGCGCCGATGTCGAGTCCCACGGGCGAATAAACGCGGGCCAACTTCTCCGGCGGAATTCCTTCCGCCGCCAATTCCTTCTGCACCGAAATAAACTTCCGTTCTGACCCGATCATTCCCAAATAGGCGTGCGGCGCATTCACAGCCCAGCGCAGGATTCGCATGTCGTCTTTATGTCCACGCGTCACGATCACGATGAACGAAGAATCCGTAGTTTCCAGTCGCTCCACGGCGCGCTCGTAGTCCGCCGCCACGATCTCTTTGGCATCCGGGAAACGCTCCCCGTTTGCATACGCCTCGCGGTCATCCACCACAGTCACGTCGAATCCCGCCAGCCGAGCTGCTTTATAAATGTTCGTCGCAACATGCCCTGCGCCGAAGAGAAACAGCTGCGGCACCGGCATCACCGGCTCGATAAAAATCTCCAGTGTTCCGCCGCACACCAGTCCAGTATCGTCTTTCGGATTCTGATTGAGATCAAATGTCATCGTGCGTGGCTTTTCCGTCTGCATCACTTCCTTCGCCGCTTGCCAAACGTCGGCTTCCACGCATCCCCCGCCGATCGTGCCCACGATCGATCCATCGTCGCGCACCAGCATCTTCGCCGTCTCGAATGACGGAATACTCCCACGTACATTGATGATGGTAGCCAGCGCGCCCCGCCGCCCTTCCGCGCGCAATTTCACGATCTCAGAGTAGACGTCCATCCACTTCATTCTATCAAGCGCGTAAACAGGGCACAGCCGCAAAAGAAAAGGCACGAGGAATCATCCTCGTGCCCTGTCAATCTCCCTATTCCTACTGCGCGGGCTGCGACTTCAACCACTCGGATATCCGCTCCGACTGCGCCTGCTTGAAGTTGATGCAGGCATTCGCCCGTTCCGTACCCAGCTTCATGCTGCGTTCGCCGCCTTCCAGGTGCTTCGACTGCAAGAACTCCCGCACTGCATCCCTTTTCTGGGGGTCGCAAAACGCTGAGATCAATCCGCCGAAGCCTCCGCCCAACTGCGCGATCGTCTTCTGATGGATCTCGTCGAAGTGGTCCTCAATGAATTTCAACGCGATCTCCCGCCCTGCGGGATTTCCCAGCTCACCGAAGATCATTGCCGGCAGGTCCTGCGACCGCACCTCCGGCGTCAGGCTGAACTCCAGCGTGCGCTTGATCAGTTCCGGATCGCGAAAAGTCGCCAGGTTCCCCTGATAGCGATAAAACTCACTCGGGGTCTTCGCCGTCTTCCGCTTCTCCAAATACTTGTCATACAGCGCGGCGTCGCCGTGCTCGGCGGTCAGCGTGAGCGCGATGGGCGCTTGCCCCGCAGGCACCGATGTCGTGTCCTGCATGTAGCCCTCGGCCACGGTCTTCATGTAGTCCAACACTTGCTGATCACCTGCTTCCCCTAATTCAGCCAACACATCATTTCTAAGGACATCCGTGTCACTGTCCTCGCCGGTCCTGGGCTTCATCCCTAATCGGTCGATGGTCGGCTTCAGCAAGCTCCGTTCCCACGCCTGGAACTTCGGTTTCTCTTGTTCAGTGATCACGCGGTTTCGTAAATAACCCAAGGGACCCAGTACGGTCTCCATCACCGCGCGCGAATTCTCGGTCTTAAAGCCTTGCAGCATATTGAGGAAAGTCGCCGCGTTCTGGCTGCCATTGTTCACCAGCGCCCACTGGTCGCCGACGAACGAGATCCGCTCACCCGGCGTCAATGCGCTTTCCGCATTCTGCGCAAAGCTCTTCACCGCCGCATCGTCATATGCCGTGCGGTAGTAGCCCACTCCGCCCGCATTTGCGTAAGTGTTTTGTGAGCAACCGTCGAAGGTCAGCGTCTGTTCCTTCTGCGTCATGACCCGGCACTGCTGCGCAGCATTTCCGCTCTTGATACATACTGGGATCTGCCAAACCTCGGCGGTTCCTTTTTGCAACAGCGCCGGATCAACGAACAATCTCTGCTGTTTTATCTGCAGAGCGGTCTTTCCGCCCGAGCAGGTTTCTTTCACCGTAAGTAATGGCGCGCCTGCCTGGTTCACAAATGTCGGCATGATCTTATCGATCGGCTTTCCAGACGCTGCTGCGATCTCCGTCCAGAAATCCTTCGCTTCCGTGTTTGCGTACTTGTGGTGCTCTAGATAATTGTTCACTCCCTTGCGGAACGCATCCTGGCCCACATAACGCTCTTCCATACGCAGCACCGCGGCAGTCTTCTCATAAGCAATGCCGTCAAACAACGCGTCAATCTCTTCCCGCGTATCCGCCGATTGATGGATCGGTCGCGTCGAAGCCAGCGAGTCCAAGTTCAGCGCGCCTTGCGTGTCCTGCACTTCGTCCAGGTTCGCGTGCCACTCAGGGTTCCACGCTTCCAGTGGTTTTGACGACATCCAAGTCGCAAATCCTTCGTTCAACCAGATGTCATCCCACCACTTCATCGTCACCAGGTCGCCGAACCATTGGTGTGCGATCTCATGCGCAACTACGCCGGCAACATTTTTCTTCTGGTTCGTAGTCCCTGTTTTCGGATCGATCAACAAGTCTGTCTCGCGATAGATGATCGCAGCAGTGTTCTCCATCGCCCCCGCGGAAAAATCCGGGATGCCGATCTCATCCAGCTTTCCATACGGATACTTGATCCCGTAATACTGGTTGTAGAAATGGACCACATGCTCCGTCGCTTCCAACGCGAAGCCGACTAAAGGCTCTTTGTCCGGCGTAGCGCATACCCGCAAAGGAATGCCATCCACTGACCCCGACTGGCACGTGAGATCACCCACCACCATCGCCACCAGATAGGACGACATCTTCGCCGTTTGCGAAAACGTGACGGTATGTTTGTCTGCGCCCGGTCCCGGCACGTCAGAGATGACCTTGCCGTTTGAGAACGCATTGTCGCCCTTGTCGATGGTCAGCTTGATATCGAACGTCGCTTTGAATGCCGGTTCGTCGAAGCAGGGAAACGCGCGCCGCGCATCCACTGACTCGAATTGCGTGGTCGCATAATTCCGCGTCTTGCTCTTGCTGAGGTAGAAGCCGCGCAACTCGTCATTGAGTTTCCCCACAAAGCGT
The DNA here is from genome assembly GCA_025935035.1 of Terriglobales bacterium. GTDB lineage: Bacteria > Acidobacteriota > Terriglobia > Terriglobales > Acidobacteriaceae > JAICLA01. Next base: position 1,287 of record JAICWB010000210.1, on the reverse strand, counting down.
ATGCCGATCTTCGCCGGCCCGGCCGGGATCGGTTTCTCCGTGGTGAACGTCACCTGTTCTTTAGCTTCGTCATAGGAAATGTGCGCATTCTGAGTATCGTTTCCGACTGTGATGGCGACCTCATTGATCTTGATCTCGATCGAATTCATCGTGATGCTATTGCTCGCCTGCGCCAGCGTCACGTCGATGGTCTCATCACCGGTGAACGTGGCCGCCTTTAAGTCCGGCGTGAACGCAAGCGCGTAGTGGGAGGGCTTCACATTGGTCGGCAACCGCTGCGCATCGGAGGCTACGAGCATTGAAAACATGCCCAGGATCAAGAGGGAATACGTGTAAGTCTTTCTCACGGGAGCTACCTCCAAGGAAGGAAAAACGGTTACTGCAACTCTTTAAAGTACATTCATCGCGACCTTTGCGCAAACCGAACGACGAAGCGTCAATCTCTGACACGGTGTCCGTCGCCGATGCCTTAAAGCTTCCGTAGAACCGCCATTGGGAAACTTCTAGCTTTCGCAAATCCGAGTCGTTCATACAGTTTCACCGCGCGCTCATTTTCAGCTCGAGAATGCAAAAAGGGAACGTCGCCGCGCGCCCGAATGCGCTCCATCACGCGCACCACCAACTCCGCCGCTAACCCGCGGCCTCCAAATCCGGGCCTGGTACACACTCCACTGATCTCGGCGTAACCAGGGAAGCAAAAACGCTCGCCCGCCATTGCGACCAACTGCCCCTCTTCACTGCGTATGCCGATGAAATTCCCAATCTCGTGTGACCGCGTCCCGATCGGCCCCGGATTGGTGAGTTTTCCCAGTTCAACGATCTCCGCCGATTCGGCCGAACCCAGCTGAACCGTCTTTATCTCCGGCTTAGACGCCGTCAGTGTTTTTCCGTCATGCACCATTTGCACGATTTCTACACGTGCCACGATCTCCCATCCGGCAGGCGCATTCGGCGGTTCTTTGAAAAGCACCGCAATCGTCTCCCGCGGCTCCATCAATTTTGCCAGACCTGCCCAAGCCTCTGCCGAGACATTCGAAAGATCCGCGAACGCGCCCATCGTATTGATCTCCCGCGGATAGCGCTTAGCCTTATCATCGCCCAACGCATAATGCGCATGCTTCGTCGTCAGCGCGCTCCATATCGGATTGTCCAAAGGATGCATAAGCCTTCGCCGAATGCGATACCATCTTATGGCCGAAAGATTCAAAACCGGTTTTCGCTTTTACCGGCGACGGAAAACCGATAACCAATGACCAAAAATCGAAATGCTAACTACTAACGGCTAAC
>JAICWB010000307.1 GCA_025935035.1 Terriglobales bacterium | reverse complement strand
TAGCGCAGTTCGGCGTTGAGCCTGATCTCGGGATAGACCTCTTTCACTCCCGGCATCTTCGTTAATTCCCGCCGGGCCGCATCATCCAGCACGCGCGCTTCGGTGGGCTTTGCATTTGGATTCGCGCGGCGATCTTCCAGCGTGCTGAAGTCCTGCTTCGACCCCACGATGATGTTGTCGAACAATCCCGATTTTCCCAGCCGATTGCCAAACATCTGCTGCAATCCAGCGCCGAGGGACAGCATGGCCACAAGTGACGCCACGCCCACCGCAATGCCGATGGTCGTCAGAGAGTTTCTCAGTACGGCTTCGCGTAAATTGCGGCCCGCGAGTTCGATGAGGTCATGCGCTTTCACTGACGCACCGCCTGCGGTTGGTTTTCGGCCGAACTCAGCAACTTGCCATCGCCCAAAAAGATCAGCCGGTTTGCGTAACGCTCAGCCAGGGCGCGCTCGTGGGTGACCATCACAATAGTCGTTCCCAGGGTCGTATTAAGCTCCTGGATCAGGTTCATGATCTCCTCGCCGGTCTTGCTATCCAAGTTGCCGGTAGGTTCATCTGCCAATAGAAGCTTCGGGCGATTCACTATCGCGCGTGCCAGGGCCGCTCGCTGTTGTTCGCCACCACTCATCTCACTGGGACGATGCGTCAATCGCCCTGACAAGCGCACACGGGTCAGCGCTTCTTTCACGCGCTCATCGCGTTCGTGACGCTCGACCTCGGCAAAGCGCATCGGCAATTCGACGTTCTCCACAAGGTTCATCGTGGGAACGAGGTTGAACGACTGGAATACCATTCCGACGGTAAATCGCCGATATTTTGCAAGTTCTTCTGAATTCATCTCAGAAAGTCTGCGGCCGGCGACGTCAATCGAGCCCGAAGTCGGGCGATCCAGCCCGGCGATCAGGTTCATCAATGTTGATTTTCCTGAGCCCGAGCTTCCCAAAAGAGCTGCAAATTCGCCTTGCTGGATGGAAAGGGAAACGCCGTCCACCGCGGGAATGACGTTGTCTCCCATGCGGTAGAGCCGGCGCACGTCAGTAGCTATGATGGCGGGGTTGTTGGATTCCACGTGTATCTCGATGTTACTACGTTATTTTCTGCACAAAAGTTGCAGCAGTGGATCGCTTGGCGGTTGCTTTCGGGGACTTTTAAGGCAAATCTGGGGCGACAACCTTTATGAATCGTTGCTAGGATAAGTCCGGTCGAAAAAAATGCTGCCGATTCAGCAACTCACGCCAGAATTGCCGCTGAAATCTGCATCATAAAGGTTCGGAGATAGCCTGCATTACCGAACCTAAGCGGTATGGATTAAAACGAACGTTACGACAAGGCTATCAATGCATACAAAATGTTTGTTGAGACCATGGCTCACGTAAAGCCGACGGAAGACCTCAGAGAGGCCGTCTCGCGGCATATTCGATACACGGTCGCCCGTGATGAAAGCGACCTGCAGTCGTCCGACCTCGTGAAACCGGTTTCGCTCGCCGTCCGAGACCGCCTCATTGACAAGATGATGGAGACGGAGCGGCGCTACGTTCGCACTGACGCCAAGCGGCTCTATTACCTCTCCATGGAATTCCTCATGGGCCGCGCTCTGGGCGACAACCTTTGCAACATGCGGCTGGACCATGAATGCCGCCACGTTCTCGGTGAGATGGGTTTTGATCTCAACCAGGTCTTAGACCACGAGCCTGATGCTGGACTAGGCAACGGCGGCCTTGGGCGCCTCGCCGCCTGCTTCCTCGAATCACTTGCCACCATGGGGATGCCGGGATTCGGATACGGCATCGATTACGAGTACGGACTCTTCAAACAAGAGATCTCCAACGGATACCAGCGCGAAAAGCCCGACCGCTGGAAGGCGAACGGAACACCGTTTCACATCCTTCGCCCGCACGACGCTTGCGTCATTCCGCTTTACGGCCGCGTCGAGGAAGTGACTGAGGCTGACGGTTCGACCCGACATCTTTGGGTGGATTGGAAGACCGTCGTCGGAGTGCCGAATGACATTCCCATCGCGGGCTACGGCGGCCATACAGTCAACTTCCTGCGTCTGTTTTCTGCGCGTGCATCGCAGGATTTTGACATTGAGATCTTCAATCGCGGCGATTACATTCGCGCAGTTGAACAGAAGATCGGCTCAGAAAATATCTCGCGCGTCTTGTATCCATCGGACTCGGTCATGTCGGGCAGGGAACTGCGCCTCGTGCAGGAATATTTCCTGGTCGCATGCTCGTTGCAAGACATTGTTCGCCGTTACAAGACCACTCATGAGAACTTTGACCGGTTCTCTTCGCTCATCGCCATTCAGATGAATGACACGCATCCGAGCCTTGCCGTGCCGGAACTGATGCGGATACTGGTGGATGAGAACGGGGTCGCTTGGGACAAAGCGTGGGACATCTGCCGCGAAACCTTCGGCTATACCAATCACACGCTAATGCCCGAGGCGCTCGAGAAGTGGCCGGTGGGATTGATGCAACATGTTCTGCCGCGCCACATGCAGATCATCAACCGCATCAATCATGATTTTCTCACCATCATGGCGCAAGAATATGTGGCTAACAATGACCAGTTGCGCCGCATGTCGGTGATCGAAGAGGGTTATGAGAAGCACGTGCGGATGGCGCAGCTTGCGATCATCGGAAGCCATGCAATCAACGGTGTGTCCGCGCTGCACACCGACCTGCTGAAATCGACTCTTGTTCCTGACTTCGCCCAGCTTTGGCCGGAACGCTTCAGTAACAAGACGAACGGCGTCGCGCCGCGGCGCTGGCTCTTAAAGGCCAATCCGCAACTTTCTGACCTGTTCAGCCGGACACTCGGCGACAGTTGGATCATGGACCTCAATCGCCTGCGCGAACTTGAGCACTACGCCAATGAACGCGAGTTCCAGGAGCACTTTCTCAGCATCAAGGAACATAACAAGCAGAAGTTGACGACGGTGATCCAGGAAGCGACAGGCATCACTGTCGATCCGACGACGATGTTCGACGTGCAGATCAAACGCATCCACGAATACAAGCGGCAACTGCTCAACGTGATGCGGGTGATCTATGACTACTTGCGCATCGTGGACGATGGTGAAGAACTACCTGTGGCTCGCACGGTCGTCTTTGCCGGCAAAGCTGCGCCGGGATACT
>JAICWB010000149.1 GCA_025935035.1 Terriglobales bacterium | reverse complement strand
GAACTTCTGGATAGATTTCTGCAGTGGATGCATGGGGAGCGAGCAGTATATATGAGGCCGTTGTCGGTTATCGGTCGTCGGTTTTCGGTTTAGAAATAAAATTTGAGCCGCTGTACTGCACTTTCACCCACCTGCGAAATGCGCGCAGGTGGGGCACCCATGACGCTGATAACGTGCATCCAACCAATCACTTAGGCGGGAAGTTGCTGCCTTACCCCAGTCGCCCTTGATGTCTGATATTGAAACCAAATTTGGACGCACACTCGCCGTGGTGGCGCATCCTGATGACGAAGTCATCGGTTGCGGTGTGTTGTTGCAGCGGCTCAAGCACGCGACAGTCGCATTTCTAACCGATGGCGCGCCGGCCGACCCTTATTTCTGGGGCAAGTTCGGGTCGCGGGTGGGCTATGCGAACCTGCGGGCAAAAGAGACACAGGCGGCGCTCGGGCAATTAAAGCATTTGAAGACAGCCAGCTTCGGCGCCCGCGACCAGGAATTGATGTTCCACATGCAAGCGGCACTCGACTGGCTGCGGACTCAGGTGTCGAAGACGCGTCCCGATTCGATCGTGACGCACGCGTATGAGGGTGGACATCCTGACCATGACTGCTGCAGTTTCATGTGCTCGCTGATCGGCCGCGAGCTTCGGCTGCCGGTTTGGGAGATGCCCATGTACTGCCGAGCGGGCGGCAAGCTGATGCGCCAGCATCCGTTGCATGGCGAAACAGAATCGGTGGCCCTCACCGCGACCGAAGCAGAAGAGCAAGTCAAGCAGCGGATGATCGAGGCGTACGCGTCGCAGGATGAGTTCATCCGCAGTTTTGACATGACGACGGAAAAGTTTTATTTGCAGCCGCAGCACGATTATTCGCGTCCTCCGCATGAAGGCAGATTGAACTACGAGTGTTGGGGATGGGAGATAGAAGGCACTGATGTTTGTGCGGCGTTCAACAAGATAGTGACCAGTGAACAGTTGCAGAGGGCCAAAAGCGCGTGAGACTTGTGAAAAGTGGGAAGGTGAAGGCTATGGGCGAACGGATATTGTTTTCAGCGTATCCGCTGCTGCCGGTGAATGAGAACAGCGCGGGCGGCGCGGAGCAGGTGCTATGGAACCTCCAGCGCGAGCTGGGCACGAAGGGATATCGTGTTACCACCGCCGCCTGCGCGGACTCTTCTGTTGACGGCCAACTGTTTGCGACCGGTTCACCGGCGCGGGGAAGCCTGGCCTCAGCGAAGAGCTATGAAGATTGCCACGCTACGAAATGCCTTGAGCTGTTGCGCGTGCGCGAGGCCATTGGCACCGGGTTCGCCATGGTGCATGACCATAGCGGGAGCTTCTTCATGCATGCACATAAATTTCCGACAGTGCCGGTATTGGCTACGCTGCATCTGCCGCGTTCGTTCTATCCGAAGAGTGCGTTTACGCGCGTTGCGCCCAATGTCTCATTCAATTGCGTTTCAAAAGCGCAGGCGAAGACATTCGCCGATGTTCCACGGGTTTTAGGGCATGTGGGGAATGGCATAGCGCTGAACCGTTTCGAATTGCAGACAAAAAAGCAGGATTATGTGCTGTGGCTGGGCCGCATCTGCGAAGAGAAGGGGACGCACATCGCACTGGATGCCGCGGCGAAAGCGGGCGTACCCATCGTGATCGCCGGGTCCGTGTATCCGTTCGCGTACCACCAGTCGTATTTCGAACATTCCATCTTGCCGCGCTTGGAAAAGATGGGTGACAGCGCGCGGTTTGTGAATGCTCCGTCGTTCGCCACGAAGTCTGAGTTGCTGCGCAATGCGCGGGCGCTGTTAGTGACCAGTACTGCCGAAGAGACAAGCTCACTAGTGGCGATGGAAGCGGCTGCGTGCGGAACCCCTGTCGTCGCGGTGAAGCGTGGCGCATTGCCGGAGATCGTGGAGCATGGCATGACGGGCATTCTTGCGCGTAATGAGTCGAAGCTGGTGGACGCGATTGCGGCTGCGGGCGACATCAGTCCTCAGGCTTGCCGCGTTTACGCCGAAGAGCGGTTCTCGGTGGCGAGAATGGCAGCGGATTACGAGAGCCTTTACTCGAAGCTCATCCTCAAGACTCTTGTGCCGATCAGGCCGACAGAGTACCAGCCGATAGCGGCGTAAATCTTCGAATCCTAGATTTGAGCTTTACAATCGAATGCTCCGAACACCCGGCGAACCGCCGCCTTGGAGTATTCATGCCTGAAACCGCTGAACAATATAAAGCTCGATTTGCCGCTTACGTGGCAGGCAAAGATCCGGTTGTTATGCAGCGCGAAGCACCGCTAATTCTGGCGCGGCTGATGGATGGTGTAGCCGAGTCGAAGCTTAAGGCCAAGCCCGCGCCAGGGAAGTGGTCCGTGACGGAGATCGTTGCGCACATGGCTGAAGACGAATTGATCAGCACCTGGCGGTACCGGCAGATGATCGAGCATGATTGTCCGCAGCTGAATAATTTTGATCAGGACCTCTGGGCGCAGTTGGGCGATTACGCCGCGTGGAGTTCGAGCGATGCGCTGGAGATGTTCCGCTTATTGCGGGAAGCCAATCTGCGTATGTTCGCGAAGTTGACGCCAGAGCAGTGGGAGCGGACGGGTATCCATGCGGAGCGCGGGAAGATAACCGTCCGCGGACAGGTTACGCACATGGCGGCGCATGACATTAATCATATTGAGCAGATTCAACGGATATTGAAGTAGCGAAAGTCGAAAGCCTTTCAACACAGAGGGCACGAAGGCCACAAAGGACACAGAGTCTTTAGGTTTAAAACCAAAACATTGTGTTCTTTGTGCTCTTCGTGTCTTTGGGTTGAAAGGCTTTTGCTTTTGACTTACTTCACGACGCCACAATCGCGCACGATCTTTTCCAACTTCGCACGAGTATCCGTTTTCATGCGAACCATAGGCAGGCGATAGTTCTCTTCCATCTTTCCCATCATTGCCAGCACCGCTTTCACGGGCATGGGATTCGATTCGATGAAATTCGCCTGCATCAGCGCCAGATACTTGTTTTGAATGCTCCGGGCTTCGTCCCATTTGCCGGCGAGCGCAGCGCGCGTCATCTCGGCCATTTCTTTCGGGATCTCATTGGACGCGACTGAGATGATGCCTACACCCCCCAGCGAGATGACAGGCAGGGTGATGGCGTCGTCACCGGAGAAGACGAGGAAATCTTTCGGCACTGAGGCGCAGACTTCCGCGATCTGCGAGATGTTGCCGGTGGCCTCTTTCACGCCAGCGACGTTCTTGAGCTCCGCGAGGCGCGCCAGTGTGGCGGGCTCGATGTTGGCGGCGGTGCGTCCCGGAACGTTGTAAAGGATGATCGGCTTATCTATTGCCGCCGCAATGGCCTTGAAGTGCTGAAACTGGCCCTCTTGCGTAGGCTTGTTGTAGTAGGGCGAAGCGGAGAGGATGTAGTCCACGCCTTTGCGCGATGCGACTTCTTTGGCTTTATCGACGGCCTCGCGTGTGTTGTTCGAAGTTGCGCCGGCGCAGATGGGCACGCGTCCGTTGTTGACTTCAATGGTGATGTCGATCACGCGCAGCCATTCGTCATGCGTGAGCGTCGGCGTTTCGCCGGTAGTGCCGCAGGGCACGAGAAAGTCGATCTTCGACGCGATCTGCCACTCAACGAATTTGCGCAGGCAGGCCTCGTCGATGGACCCGTCTGGTGCGAAGGGAGTAACGAGGGCGGTGCCGCAGCCGCGGAGGCGGCTATTGGCTGTCGGCTGTCGGCTCTCGGCTCGTTGTCGGTTATCGGTCATCGGTTTTCGGTAAAACCCGCTAAAGCGCTTCCATTCTGGAACGTCTTTCGACGGCGTGAGGGCCGTCGTTCCCACCTTATTTCATTTCTGAAAACACATCTTTGAATTCGTAGAAACCCTTCTTACCTTCGATCCATTCAGCGGCGCGGACTGCGCCTTCGGCAAAGCCGCGTCGGGATTTCGAGTCGTGCACGAGCATCATGGTATCGGAATCGGAGTCTAGCAGCACGGTATGTGTGCCGACGACGTCGCCCTCGCGGATGGAGGTGATCTCCGCATCAGCGCCGGCGGCTTCTTTGATGACTCTATGCAGCGTGAACGCGGTGCCGCTGGGCTTGTCTTTTTTCTGCTCGTGGTGGCGCTCGATGATCTTTACTTCGTAGCCGAAGCGCGCGGCCGCGGCGGCATCGCGGATGATGTTGAAGAAGATATTCACGCCGACGGAAAAGTTGGAGCCATATACAAATCCAATCTTGGATTCTTCGACCAGTTCGCGGACTTTGCCCAGATGTTGATACCAGCCGGTCGTGCCGACCACCACATTCACCTTGGCCGCCGCGCAGGCGATGACGTTCTCGATGACGGCTGTGGGCATGGTGAAATCGATAGCGACGTCGATTGCGAGTTTCCGCAGATTCTCGGCGCTTAGGGCAGCGGCGTCGGCGGTGTCATGTTCGTCAAATGCGATGACATTGTGTCCGCGTTCGCGCGCGACATCCGCGACGATTGAACCAGTCTTGCCCTTGCCCAGCACGAGCAGTTTCATCGCTTGACTGCCTCAGCGGCGAGCGGCTCGCCGAAGACTTCCGGATCGGGATCAGAGAAGAACGCTTTATGCAGGCTCTGAATGGCTTCCGGAACGTCGTCTTCTTCGATCACGAAGCTGATGTTGATCTCGCTCGCGCCTTGCGAGATCATGCGCACGTTCATCTCCGGGATTGCGCCAAAGACCTTCGCCGCGATGCCGCGCGTGCCGCGAATGTTCTCACCCACCAGGCAGACGATGGCTTTGCGTCCCTCGTATTTCACGTCGGCAAGCTTTTGCAGATCAGCGGCGATGGCAGGGATGGATTCATTGGAATCAACGGTGAGCGAGACACTGACTTCAGAGGTCGATACCATGTCCACCGGACACTTGTGCTTGTCGAAGACTTCGAAAATCGCTTTGAGGAATCCGTGGGCCATGAGCATGCGCGTGGCGACGACATCAACAATGGTGATGCGTTTTTTCGCGGCAATAGCTTTAAACGCATTGCGGCACTTGGGGCCTCGCGCGGTGATGCGCGTGCCTTCGTTCCTGGCGTTGCGCGAATTAAGAACGTACACAGGAATATTTTTCTGGATGGCCGGCAGCAACGTCGCGGGATGCAGGACCTTCGCGCCGAAGTAGGCGAGTTCGGCGGCCTCTTCAAAGCTGATGTGCTTGATGCGGCGCGCGTCTTTGCAAAGGCCGGGGTCGGTGGTCATCATGCCGTCCACGTCGGTCCATATCTCGATGCGTTCCGCGCCAAGGCCCGCGCCCACGATGGCGGCAGTGAAATCCGAGCCGCCGCGTCCGATGGTGGTGGTCACGCCCTCTTTCGTCGAGCCAATGAACCCGCCCATGATGGGAACACGCTTGTGTTCGAGCAACGGCCGCACGACTTTTTGGAGCTTCGTGTTCGTGTCGTCAAACTGCGGCAAAGCTTTGCCGTGCGTATTGTCAGTGACGATGCAATCGCGGGAATCAACGTGCGAGGCGTTGAGTCCACGCGCAGAAAAAGCCGCCGCCACCATCTTGCTGGAGATGCGTTCGCCAAAAGAGACGACATTATCCATCGTTCGAGGTGTGAGCTCGCCGACGGCGGCGATGCCGCGCAGCAGTTCATCGAGCGAATCGAAGTCGGCTTCGAGTTCGGAATGGAAATCCGTGAAAACGCCAGTGCTCAGCAGTTCGCTGGCTGCGGCGTAGTGGCGCTCGCGTAGCGCGCGGGAAAGGTCAAGCGCCTTCTCTCTTTCGCCTTCTCCGGCGGCGCGTCCAGTGGCGAGAAGTTGGTCCGTGACTTTGGCCATGGCACTTACGACGACGACCGGTGATTGCTCAAGACGCTCACGCACGATCTTCACCACGCGATCGATGGCTTTTGAATCTTCGACGGAGGTGCCGCCGAATTTCATGACGATCATCGCGGCACCTGCGCGAATGATTTGAACGCGCGCCACATCAGTCGAGGTATCCCTTGACTTTGAGCAACTCAGCGTTCAGGATTGCCGCGCCGGCAGCACCGCGAATCGTATTGTGCGAGAGCACGGTGAACTTCCAGTCGAGCACGTTGCATGGGCGCAGGCGTCCGACAGACGCAGTCATGCCTCCGCCGCGCATGATGTCGAGCCGCGGCTGCGGGCGGTCAGGCGCGGCGTCATAAAACACTGGCTGCTTTGGCGCGGTGGGCAGATTGAGCCCGGCAATCTTATTGGGAAAATCCGCGAAGGCGCGAATGAGTTGATCGGCAGTAGTCTTCTTGCCGAAGTTCACTGAGACTGATTCGGTATGGCCATCTTCCACAGGCACGCGATTGCATTGCGCACTGATGGCGAAGTCGGCGGGTATGATTTTCGTCTTCTTCAGGGAGCCGAGAAGTTTCTTAGCCTCGGCCTCCATCTTCTCTTCTTCTTTCGCGATGTACGGAACCACGTTGCCGAGGATGTCCCACGAAGGCACGCCGGGATATCCTGCGCCGCTGATGGCTTGCATTGTGGTGACCATGACTTTTTCGATATTGAACTTTGCCAGCGGCGCGAGCGCCATCACCAGGCCGATCGCCGAGCAATTCGGATTGGTGACGATATATCCGCCCCTTTTTTTGCGCCACTCTTGCTGTTCGAGCAAAGCAATGTGGTCACCGTTCACTTCCGGAATAACCAGTGGCACATCTGCCTGCATGCGAAATGCGCTGGAGTTGGTGATGACCGCGTGTCCTGTGGCGGCAAAACGCGGTTCCATCTCTTGAGCGATGGAGGCGTCAAGCGCGGCGAAGATAAGTTTCGGTGCAGAGCGCGGATCGGCTGCGCTTACCGTCATCTTGGCGATGCGCGCAGGAATCGCCGTATTCATCTTCCATTTGGCGGCTTCGGCGTAGGGAAGTTT
>JAICWB010000236.1 GCA_025935035.1 Terriglobales bacterium | reverse complement strand
GACAAGACCGACGTGATCGCCAAAGTACGGTGGCATCAGGAGCCTGTGCAAGCCTATGGGTGCCCACCCTGTCGCTCAAGAACAAAACCCGAGCGACAAGGGATGGGGCACGGCTTCAAGTTGATTGGGTGAGTGGGACTTGGAAACCGTTCGTGGTCAGTCCCACCCAATCGTCCAAAACCCGGACGATTGGATGGGGCACGGTCTTTCTTTTACCAACACGAAAGTTGATAGGGATTCTTTGCCTAGAAGCCGGCTCAGAATGACAAGACCGACGTGATCGCCAAAGTACGGTGGCATCAGGAGCCTGTGCAAGCCTATGGGTGCCCACCCTGTCGCTCAAGAACAAAACCCGAGCGACAAGGGATGGGGCACGGCTTCAATTGATTGGGTGAGTGCGACTTGGAAACCGTTCGTGGTCAGTCTTTCTTTTACCAACACGAAAGTTGATAGGGATTCTTTGCCTAGAAGCCGGCTCAGAATGACAAGATTGAACTTACTGCCAAAAGTGCGGTTGAAATCCCGAACTTAATCGCCAAAGGACGGCGATGAAGGTGGGGCACCCGTTCGGACCTCGTGGCATTGCGAGCTTGCGCAAAATGACGGTGGCGGCGGGACGCCGGCGATACAAAAAAATCGGGGGCCCGAAGGCCCCCAGCGATTGGAGTTCGAAGTGTTCCCTTTTAGAAGCGGAACTTGGCTACGACTTGCATCGTCCTTGAACCGCCCTCGAAGATGGCGTTGGAGTTCAGGAACTGCGGGTTGGTGAGTGTTGAGTAAGTTGAACCGGCGCCCGTCGGTGCGAACACTGTAGCGTTGCCCGGCGTGAACTGGCGGTGGTTGAAGACGTCAAAGGCGTCGAGACGAAGTTGGAAATCAAGTTTTTCTGTCAGCTTGGTCGTCTTGCTGAGTGACATGTTCCATTGATCCAAACCGGGAGCGCGAACGGTGTTGCGTCCTGAGTCAGTGATGACGCCTGACTGCGCTTGCACGAAGTAGGCGTTGGGATTGTTGGCCACGTAGCCAACAATATTTGCCGCCCCACCGGCGCACCCGCCTGCGGTAGCCGTGATGCTGGTAGCCCCGGTGCCGGCGTTACGGCAGACAAAGCTCACCGTGGAACCGACGAGTGAAGGCGCGACGTTGGGATTGATGAGCGCGCGGTCACCGGCTGCGTCGCCGTTACCGTTGGCATCGATACCCGACTGCACCGTCACAGGCTGACCGGTCTGCCACAACCACGAACCGCTGTACTGCCAGCCGTTCAAGAGCGTCTTCGCCGCGATGTTCGAGGTGAAGCGATCGATCTTCGGCAGTTCATAGACATAAGTGAGAGCGAACTTGTTCGTGGCATCCAGCGTGGAGAGCGAACGTTCGGCAGCCAGGTTGTAGCTGTTCTCCGGGCGACGCGGGTTGTAACCGCTGGTGTTCAGATCGTTGTCCGCATTGCTTATGTCTTTGGACCACGTGTAGTTGAAGCGTGCCTGCAGGCCGTGATCAAAGCTGTGCACCAAGTCCACGGAACCGCTGTGGTACAAGCTCTGACCGACCTGCTGGTAATAGGTGATGGTGTTGGTGAAACCGGTGCCTGCGAAACGGTTGTTGGCACCAGTTCCCTTCAGCGCGTTGAACTGCGCCAGAGTTGGAACGGCGGCGGTGACGGTCGTGGGCACCGAACCGTTGGTGAAGTACGTAGGCAGGCCAGCGAATCCACGCTCAAAGGGCGTGATGCCCTGGATCTGCGTCTGTACCGGCAGGTGAACGGCGTGCGTGCCGAGATAACGCACTTCCAACGTGGTGTTCTTTGCGATCTCGTGCTGCACGCTCAGGGTCCAATCAAGGACCTTGGGCGCGACCACATCAGGAAGCAAGTTGCCGGTGAGTCCGCGAGCTTGCGCTTGCGTGCTGGGCGGGTTGAAGGTCAAGGCCATGGCGCCCTGAGCAAGGAATCCGGTGCCGGTGGCACACCATGCCGGCGCAGCAGTGAAGGTGCCTGCGCAAGCGGTTGCGGGATTGATGACGGTATTCAGTTCCGGCGGAGCTCCGTTGGTGATGAAGTTCTGCGGAGTCACGTCATAACCGAGACCGGCGCCACCACGGATGGCCCACTTGCCGCTGCCCGTGGGGTCATAAGCGAATCCGACACGCGGAGCAAAGTTGTTCTTGTCTTCAGCAGGCGTGTTGAAGACCAGCGGCGGATTGAAGTTGAACGCACCACCGTTAGGAAGATTGGCGATCGCGTTCAGAGCTTGTTTACGAGCGCCGCGCGCGTTGCCGTTGTATTCATAACGAAGGCCGAGGTTGAAGGTCAACCGCGGAGTCCACTTGATGTCATCTTGCACGAACCAAGAGATGCCGTTGGAGTTGCCGACGAAGCTGCCGTCGCCGATCCCCTGCAACGTGGCACCGTTGTTGCCGGGAGTGAGATCGTTCACGAACTCCGACAGCGAGTTATACGAGTACTGTCCGCGGGAGTTCTGCAGGAACACCGAAGGACTGGTGTACCAGCGATATTCGCCGCCCCACTTGAAGGTGTTGCGTCCTACGGCGTAGCTCACGGAATCATTCAACTGATACTGATTCGTGATACGGCCTTGCGGGAAGTTGTTGGCTGGTCCGATGAAGAAACCGTTCAAGCCGGCGATGATGACGTTGGGATAGGTAGCGGCAACGTCGCTCAACGGTTGAGAGGTGTGCAAGCGCGAGATGCTGGCCTTGAAATCATTCACCATGCGGGAATTGATGAGATAGACCTCATCGAAAATCCCCTTTTTGTAAGTGGTGACCGCACTGGATGCGAACTGCGCCTGCGGCACCGCGCCAAATGCGGGAGCCACGATGGAGGTGTCAAGATAGCGCCAACGCATGGTGTGCTTGGCCAGATTGAGGTCCGTGCCCACATACCAATCTTTCTGGTTGGTGAAGCTGGGCGCGACGGCGGAGAAATTGCCGACCGCGACCGGAGTGGCGCCTACCAGAACAGCCGGGAGGTCCGCTGCGGGAGCGATTGGGAACTGCGCGATCAAGGCTTTCACTTGCGCGTCTGCCGCGAGGGCATTCAGTGTGGCGATGCCGGCTGCGGTGGGCGCGGTGATGGCTGTTGCGGCCGAGCCGAAACCTACCGGGTTGTACTGATACGAGGCATAGGCAAACAGATGGTTCTTGATGATGGGACCGCTGAGGTCTCCGCCGAATTGGTTGAAGTCAAAACGGTTCTTATCAGTCTGCGCGCCGGAAAGAATGGCTTGCGTTTCCGCGGTGCCGGCGGCATTCAAATTGCGGTTCTGGAAATATTCCCAAGCCGAACCGTGATATTGGTTCGAACCCGATTTGAGGACTGTGTTGAATTGACCACCGGAGGCATGGCCGTATTCCGCGCTGTACTGATTGGTGCTGACGGAAAATTCGGCGATGGAATCCTGAATGACGGGTTGCGAACTGACGGTGACGGAAGGATCGTCATTGTTAGCGCCGTCGATGGAGAAGCTGTTCTGACGTCCGCGAAGGCCGCCGACCGAGCCGCCGGTGCCGGAGGTCCCGCCGGCTGCTGCCGTGGTATTAGGAACATAGACGGAGAGGTTGAGTTGCGATGAAGCGCCCGCGCCGACGCCGGTCGGCACTTCGATGACTTGCTTCGCCGAGAAGGAATTGGTGAGTTGCGATGTTTCTGTCTGCACCGCATTGGCTCCGGCCTGCACGTCAACGGTAGTGTCACCACCAGCGGTTGAGAGCTTGGCGGATACTTCCACGACCTGCGCCGCTTTTACTTCAACCTGTTTGCGGACGTAGGTCTTGAATCCTTGCGCATCTACCTTCACCGTATAAGTGCCGATAAGAAGGTTAGGGACCGAGTAGGAGCCGGCGCTGGTGGTCTGCGTGGTCTGGCTCACGTTGGTCGCATCATTAGTAATAGTGACGGTGGCGCGGGAGATGACGGCACCGGTGGGATCAAGCACGTCTCCGCGCAAAGTGCCGTCTGCACGCTGGGCGGCCGCGTATGACATTAGAAGAGATAACAGGGCAAACAACACCAGCCCGTATCGCCGCTTGTTCTTATTGCTACTTCTCATTTCCTGGTCTCCTGAATAAGCACGAGCTCCGCTTGTAACTTTTTCAGCTGAGTCTCGCGTTGATGCTTTCTTGAGGCTGACCAAGGAAATGCACTTGCTACGCCATTGCGGGACGCGAAGGTGGGAAAGTGATGGAGAAACAAAGAGGTGGGATGAGTGGCAACTAGATTAATGTGGATTGCGGTGATGTGAGGTGTGATGTGTGGAGTGCGTTGCTTGGTGCGCAACGGATACTGTGGTTTATGGAAGATGACACATCGAGAGAGAGCGAAGAACCATAGGGACATGTACTGGTGGAAATAAATATTTTTGCATCGTGATGAACAATGCCGCATCTGTCTTCAATCACGCAGTGGTACAGGTGGCGTGCGCGACAGAAGTAGTGAGACGTGGATGCGATCGGCGCGCGCTATTGCACGGTGAGCAATTCTGGCAAGACGCTTCTGAATCCGCGGCTGAGAGTTAGTTCCTTGCCGCACTTCATCAAGATCACGTATTCGCCCGTGGGCCATGGACGAAGCTCTTTGATGTGATTTCGATTCACGATGGTAGAGCGATGCACGCGGATCAGATCCGTTCCCGCGAGGGCGGTGACCATGTCAGAT
>JAICWB010000163.1 GCA_025935035.1 Terriglobales bacterium | reverse complement strand
GTCGCCGACCCGGTCGAAGCCCTTTATCTCACCCGCACCGGCGATGAGATCTTCTCTGTAGCCAAACAACTGGCATCAGAAGGCTGGATCACACTGAGCGGAACAGAAGCCAGCGCCACACCTAAACTGATGGCCGAGGCCGCACATCTCGAAGAAGACACGCGCAAGACTCTCGAAGAGCTCAACGCTAAACACGCCTACGAACGCGGATAATCGATCTTTATCGTCATCCTGAGGCCTGCTTTTTTGCCGAAGTATCGGGCTGCACATAGTCGGCGCGCCAGGTTCTAGCTACTAACAACTAACTACTAACTACTCGCCTTCCGCGCTAGACTCGCAGCAGATGAAACGCGCTCTGGCCATCCTCCTTCTTCTCACCATGCCTGCCTTCGCGGGCAAGAAGAAGTCGATGGGCACCCTCTACACCAAACCCGGGCAAAAAGTTGAGATTGCCAACATAGGGGCCGAGCTCGGCGTGGCGAACAGAAAATGTGAGAACTACGCCTGGGCGGCTATCGTTGAGACGATGATGCGCGCCCAACAAGTTCCCATTACGCAGAAAGATTGGGTACTGCGCACCAGCGGTGGAGAAAAATGCTTCCCCACACTGGACGACTACATGCAACGTGCTGCCGCCCTCAATGGCGACTACACCCTCAATGATGGCCGCAAGATCCGCATCCACGCTGATTACATCGCCGGCACCGCGACATCGGACACGCTTGTCTATTCACTGCGTATCGGACGCCCGCTGCTCATCGTCTATAACGGCCGACCATATCTACTGGGCGGTATCGTGTATGACGAGCTCGTCCACTCCAGCGGCAAGGCGAATGAGTTCATCATCAAAGAATTGCACTTACTGGATGCCGCCGTTCCCGCAACTTCGCCGGATCGCAAGGTCATCCTCAAGCAGGAAAGTAATGACGCCGGCGCCATGCCCATCTCCGGCGTGACCGGCGTAATGTCCATCACTGTGGACGCGCGCAACTTTTACGATATTCCCAGCAGGTAGGCTATTCGCTCTTCAGCGGCTTGGGCTTGTACTTTCGCGCCTCTTCCACAAACGTCTCAAACAGCGCCTTTGAAGCCGGCTCCGATTCCAGCGTCCGCTCCGGATGCCACTGCACCGCCATGACCCAATGCTCTGGATCGGTTCCTTCAATGGCCTCGATGATGTGGTCTTCGGATTCCGCCACCGCTTGCAAGCCATCTCCCACAGTGGAGGCCGACTGATGATGGCTGGAATTCACGGGGAGGAAATTCAGGTCGTCAGCCTTGGCGACGATCTTGCCCAACTTTGAATCCGGCTTTACGGCCACTGTATGCGCCACCGGCACCTTGGCGCCCGCTTCATGATCGACTGCTCCGGAAGCAATGTGTTGCAGCAGCGTTCCCGTGCGCCACACGTTCAGAGACTGCAGCCCGTAGCAGATGCCGAGCACCGGCTTGCGCATGTTGTATGCATCTTGCAGAAGAAGTTCGTCGGCGTTATCGCGCGCCGGGTCGGCGTCGTTGGTTTCCGCCTTGCGCAGCTCGCCGAATTTCTGCGGGTCCACATCCGCCGGACTGCCCGGCAACAGCACTCCCTGGCAACTGGTAGCGATCTTCGCCACCTCTTCCGGTGTTGCCGTCAGTGGCACTTCAACCGCCTCTGCGCCACAACGTTCAATGGCCAATTTGTACAAAGGCAGAGTGTGCCGGTTGTACTGGTCTTTTTGCGAATGAGGTATTGGGATAGCGATCCGAGGGTTCATTGCGTGTGCTTGAGGTACCGCAAATTCTACATGGCTTGTCTTGAAACCGTCATGTTACCACCGGACACATCCAAAGCCGGTTACCCTTCGCGATTCGTAAGCTTTTGATTTGCTAGCCTCTAGCCACTAGTCACTAGCCACTGGCATAATTCTCACTCATGTCTCTAGCCCTACTCGGCGGCACATTCGATCCGGTTCACAAAGGCCATCTTGCCATTGCGCAAGCCGCTCTCGAGGACAAGCACTTCCAGATCGATCGCGTGATCTTCATCCCTGCCGACATCCCCCCGCACAAGCAGAAGCTGCCCATTACGCCTTACGCCGACCGTTTCGCTATGCTGGAACTCGCGCTCAAAGACTATCCGCGTTTCGAGCTCTCTCGCATCGAAGATCCCTCACAGACCAAAGGGGATCCCAATTATTCCATCAATACTGTCCGTCGAGTGAAACAAGAGCTGCGCCTGGAGGCAGACGACCTATATTTCATCGTCGGCATCGATTCCTTCCGTCAGATCGATACATGGCGTGAACCCGAGGCATTGATGTCTGAGTGTCGGCTCGTCGTCGCGCATCGCCCGGGCTACGAAAAAGAGATGGCTGAAGCCGTCCTCAAAACCAAGGCGAATCCTAAAGTCTTCCTCCTTGAGACTGTCTCAGTTGATGTCTCTTCCACGCTGATCCGCGCGGCCGTTGCTCACGGCGAACCGCTTGAAACCTATGTCCTGCCTGACGTTGCGCGATATATCACCTCACACCGTCTCTACCGCTGACCACCCGCAAAAACATGCGGAAACCACGTTCCTACTGCATAAAACGGACAGGAATCCACATGTTTTGTAGAATGTGGATACCCACATTTTCCTGCTCGCTGCTAGGAGGCGATTTTGCGCTCAAGGCATCACTTTAAAGATTTAGCGTTTCTTGCGTCATTGATGGCGCTGGTATTAAGCCTTGCCGGCTGCCCCAGCAAGGAACGAAGCGACGACGTCGTCGCCCGCGTCAATGGCGAGAAGATCCTCCGTTCTGAAGTGGACAAGTATTACAGCAACCAAACGGCCGGCTCCCCGCAGCAGCCCACCGGCGAACAGGCTGACAGCATGAAGCTGAACATCCTTAAACAGCTCATCGATTACGAACTCATGATGCAGCGCGCGCGAAAACTCGGCCTGCTGGCAACCGACGAAGAAGTCGATGCGAAGTTCGCAGAATTCAAAGCGCCCTACACGCAAGAGGAATTCGACAAGCACCTTAAAGAGAAGAACATCACCGCCGATGATTTCAAGCGCGATCTGCGCCGCAATCTCACCATCGACAAGGTCTTGAATAAAGAAGTTACGTCAAAGATCAACATCACTGACGCTGACATCTCCAGCTACTACAACGAGCACAAAGCTGAATTCAATTTCATTGAGCCGCAATATCATCTGGCGCAGATCGTGGTCACTACCGATCCGAACCCCAACGTCGGCAATCTCAAAGGCGACAAAGCCCAAAACGAAGCTGACGCCAAGAAGAAGATGCAGATGCTGATGAACCGCCTGGAAAGCGGCGAGGATTTCGCCACTGTCGCAATGAACTACTCCGAGCAGGCAAACACATCGCAGAGCGGCGGCGACATGGGTTTCATTCCCGAGTCATCACTCAAGACCGAACCGAATGTCATGGCTGTGGTGTCCAAACTCAAAGCCGGACAAAACAGCGATCCCATCCCCGGCTACGGGCCAAACCACAAGATCGTGGGCTACTCCATCATTAAGCTGATCGCGCGTGAGCCCGCAGGACAACGCGAGCTCGGCGATCCGCGTGTTCAAGCCGCGATCCGCCAACAACTCCGCGACCGTCGGGAGCAACTGCTGAAGGCCGCCTATTACGAAGTAGTGCGTAACGACGCCAAAGTCGAGAATTACATGGCAGACGATCTACTTAAGAACGTCGGCGTGGCGAAATAGCTCTCAACAAAAAAAGCGGCGAGTCACCCGACTCGCCGCACTCACCCAAGCAAAACCTATTTATAACGAAGTCGCACGGTATCCAACCGCTTCCAGTGCTCTGTTCCGCTCATAGGAAGACTGTATATGCTGTGCGGCCTTCACGTACTCGTCACGCATCGTTCCCGTCAGCGTTCTTCCGCTTGCGGCTGTCGTGAGCACCCGAGCGCTCTCATAGTCAGAATGGATATTCGCCGCTGCCCGGATCACTCCCAACACTGCGGCATCGTCTGACTTCCGCGCCGCCAGGAACGCCAGCAAGCTCTGCGAATGCTCGTAATCAGAATGGATGTTGTTCACGCTGGTCAGGAAGTCCGCCTGCGTGTTCGCATCCACCAAGCCACGCTTCGCCATTTCTTGCAACACACGCGAATGTTCGTAGTCTGACCTCAGCTTACTGGCGGATTCCAGAACTGACTTTGCCATGGCCATCGGGATGGGGCCCTTGTCAAAGAATGCCATCAAGACGCGCGCATGCTCATAGTCAGAATTGATCACATCGAGCGCCTTCAAGAATGCCTCTCGTGACGCTTGGTCTTGCAGCGGATACTTTGCCGCCACCGCCATCAGCACCCGCGCAGTCTCATAGTCAGACGCCATTCCCGCGGCCGCGTTGACTGTCTCAATCAATTCGCGCGGTTGCAGATTTGCCTGGTCCACCAGCGTCATCAGATAGACCGAGCGCGCGAAGTCAGACGGCATGTAACTCACTTCGTCCAACACACGCTGCGCCCCGCCCTGCCGCATGAGCACGGGGAACCGCTGTTTCGCTGCCATTGCAGTGTGACGGTCCATCTCCAGCATGAAACCGGCCAGCCATTTGCGCGCCGCATCGTCGAACGGCTGCTTGCTGCCATTCACCCACCACACATACTCGATCGGCCCATTGTTGCTCGTAGGATGAACGCTCAACCGGTGAGTCTCCCCGTGGATCCGCGCATTGATCTCCAGGAAGCCGCCCTGCGGCACGCTTTGAATACCGGAGAAATCATCAGTGAACTTCACGTCTCCGCGGCTGTTAAGCGACACATCACAATCATCGCCCGTCCAGCTCATGATCATTGATTTCGTGTGGCCATCGTCGTTCTCGTTGACTTGGCTCGAGTGGTTATGCCCACTTGTAGAAGTACATTCCAATCCAGTGCGCCGGTCCGGCGGCGGTTCCACCGCTGGCTTTTGCGTTCGCGTGGACGGGGCGGCGGCTACAGCAAGCTTCGCGCCGGCAGTAGCGACTGCGGCATTCGCCTCTGCGAACGAAGAAGCAACAGCCCGTGGTGCTGGAGTCCCGTTCGCTGATGCGATTGCCGGCTGCGCAGCCCAACCATCCGGAGCCGGCGTTGTTGCTTGAATCCCGGATGGCGCTATCGCGGGCTCAGTGGTGATCGCCTGCGGAGCGACAGGAGCTTCAGCGGTTTCGCTTGGAAGCGGCGTCGCTTGCTGGGCGGCAGAACCGCTGATCCCGCCTGAAACACCACCATTCACTCCGCCGGGAACCCCGCCCGGGGCGCCGCCCTGAATTCCGCCTTGAATGCCGCCTTGCACTCCACCCGCGATTCCCTTTTCGACAGCGGCAGACGGGGCTTCTTGCGGCGCCATCGCTGCAAGAGGAAGCGCAATCGCTAGTCCGGCGGCAGCTACAGCAAGTGCAGCTCGCCTCGAAGCTCCCTCCCGTTTCTGTTTCGGATTAAGCAACGCCAGCAAGCGCCCTTCAAACTGCGAACGCCGCGCCATGGCCAGTGCAACAGCATACTGTTCCCGCGTCTGCAGCTTGCTCACCATCGTCAATAATTCGCCGGCGTATTCTGATGGTGCCGCGCCGGCAGCAAGCACAAGGTCATCGCAAGCCAGCTCACGCTCGAATCGCGCAGACTTCGCCGCCACCCACGCGAGAGGATTGAACCAATAAACCGCGCACGCGATCTGCGAAACGATCTGCGTCAGCGCGTCCCACCGCGCGATGTGCGCCATCTCATGCCGTAACACCGCATGCCGCCGCTGCGCGCTCCAATCCGAATAGTCAACAGGCAGTAAGATCGCCGGACTCAGAATGCCGAACGTCAGCGGCACTTCGATCTCTGCGCTGCACAAAAGAGTCGTTCGCCGGCGAATCCCCAACGCGCCCGCAGCCTCCAGGCATGCCGATTGCCACTCCGGGTCATTGACGGTGACCGATCGTCGCGTCAGCCTGCGCAACCTCAATTCGCTGGCCACATAAAAACCCACGCACCCCAGAATGCCTATGAACCAAAGAAGGGTCAGCAACATCTTCCAGCTTGGTAGAGCGCGACTCTGCGTCTCCGCTTGAGTACTCGGCACAGCAGCCGCCTGCAGCGTAGCCCTGCTCTCAGGCAACGACTCCAACACAATCACATTGGCATTGCGCACGGCTATACCAACGTGTGATTTCGCCCTCGTCACCGGCCGCTGTGCAACTGTTTCTGGAGGGACGACAGTACCTTTGAGTGAGCCACTATCCAGCGCCACTGCTGCGGTCTTCTCCGAGGTCACTGGTTTCGCCGCCACCGGCAAAACCTTCCATTGCGGCAATACGCCAGAGAACGCTATCACCGCCAGCCCGCAAGCGGATGCCGCGATCCACACCATGTGTCTCAACGCCGCTGACTTATGACGCAGTGCCGTATTCGCCGTCCACGCGGCCAACAGTATTGCACTGCTTTTAAGCGTCGCCGCGAAGAGGTTCATCAGAAAGGGACTCG
>JAICWB010000023.1 GCA_025935035.1 Terriglobales bacterium | reverse complement strand
TCCGCGATCCACGCCGGATACATGTCGGCGGCTGCGGATACCAGTGGCCGGAGACATTCAGGGGTCTCGGGATCTTGAGCGGCCAACATGCCGGCGCCGGCCCACGAGGCCTCGCGTCCAGGCTCACCGCGCTCAAGAACGCGCACGGTTGCGCCGCGGCGTTGCAGCTCCAACGCGATAGAGATGCCGATGATGCCGCCGCCAATGATGATGACATCGCTTCCGCGAGCGCTCATGCTTTCGATTGTAATCAGGATTAGGGACCTAGTGGCTGGTGTTCGCGGCTTGGGTCTTCTGGTCGTCGGCGGGAATCAGCTTTGAGAACACGACTAATCGCTGCGGCGCCGGACCAATGTAATACGTGGGATAGCAGGTGATGAGCGTTAGTTGGGGGTCCTCTGTCTGTTTGATGACGGATAGATCATCAGGATCAACAATCTTCTTGCCAGTGACCGCGAACTTCACTGTCTGTCCGTTGCGCTGCACGTGGATCTCGTCGCCGGCTTTCAATTCATAAATGTGACGGAAAAAAGTATCGCGATGCGCGGAGATGACGGAATTGCCCGGCTCGCCGGGTAACGGCGTGCCAAGGATGCGTCCGGGACCGTTTTTCAGGTCCTTACGCGTGGTGCCATCTACGACGATAGCGGTGAGATCGATCTTCGGAATCTCTAAGCGGATAAGGCCGTCGTCTGGCGCGAGCGTCGCCTTTGCGGTAGTGGCCGGTGCTTTCTGCTGTTGTTCCCAGACTGTCCGCAAACGTTGTTGCTCTTGGTGCATCTGGTAGTACTGCGAGCCAACGTAGGCAAGCAGAAGCACGCCCAAAACCATCAAAGCGGGAGAGAGGTAGCGCTTCCATTCAGAAAAATAGCGGGCGGTGGCCATCTGTGTGGGTAAGATGCGCATTTTTGCTGAATTGACGCCCCAAGCTCCCAACCTCCAGAGTTGCTGCTGCTTCTAAGTGGTTGAATCCATAAATCGATGCCCGCCGTCTTAACAATCTTCCGCCAGGAGTTCATCGAGCGGCGCTCTATGCGCAGCCGTGCCAGCCGACTGATGCCCGGTGTGATCGCGGGCGCGGCTGACCTGGATCCCGCGGCTGTTTTGACGGCGACCGTCACGGGCATCGCGTTTGGATATTCCATCGCCTGGGTAGTGCTGCTTTGCTATCCCGTGTTGCTGACAGTATTAACCGTGAGCGCGCGCATCGGGCACCAGACGCGCAAGGGGTTGGTGGAGTTGATCCGCGAAAGCTATGGCGTGCGGCATGGAGCGTTCATTGCGGGATGCATGGTGGCCGTGAACCTGGCGATGATCGTGGGCGACCTGCTGGCCGTGAGCGACGCGCTTTCACTGATCATGGGCGTGGGCAGGGAATTCTTCGTGGCGGCAGTGGGTTTCGTGGTTTGGTACGTACTGATCGTCGGCGACTTCCGCAAGACAACGAAGATACTGGGCAGCATGGCACTGATCACGCTGGCATATGTCATCGCTGCGGTACATGTGACGCCATCAACAAAGAACTTGATCACGGGAATTTTGCTGCCGCACACGCACCTGACGTCTGCCTATTTCATGGCAGTGATCGCCGTGTTCGGTTCCTTGCTGACCCCGGACATCATCGTTTGGCAGGCAAGCACAAAGAAAGACATCCAGACGGGCGTAAAGCACGCGCATATCAAGGAGTCGCGCGTGGGGGCGCTGATCGCGTGCGTGATATCTCTCAGCGCTATCGTTGCGTCGTCGCAGATGCATGTATTGCACCCGGCGTCGATGACGACCCGAGAAGCCGCGGAAGCGTTGGGCACCTTCGGTCAGTTGGGGCCGCTGCTGTTCTCGCTAGGCATCATCGGATCGGGAATGATAGCGCTACCAATACTTGTCGCGTCGCTGTGCTTCAGCGTGGCGGAAGCATTCAAGTGGCGCTCAGGATTCTCGATGCCCACGTGGGATGCGCGTAGCTTTTATTCCATGATCTCCGCAATCGTGGTTGTGTCAGTGATAGTGGACTTCTTCCACGTCAACACGGTGCGTGTACTTTACTTTTCTCAGGTGCTGGCGGGCATTGTATTGGTGCCCATCTTTGCTTACATCCTGCTGATAGCGAACAACCGGCGAGTGATGTCCACCACGAACTCGCGCGCGCAGAATTTTTGCATCGCGGGCGCGATCGTGGGAATGCTGATCTCCAACCTTATGTTCCTGGTTGCGCGGTGAGTCTTGGCAGGTCACGGCTCATTCTTTTTAACATTGGCTCCGGGAGTGACGGGCATGGGCACATCGCCTTTCGCTGCGCGCCACAAGATAAGGTTCAAGGTTGTGGTGTCCGCGCGGTCTGCGTGAGTGAAGTCCATCTTTGCGGAGTCCGCCGCGCCTTGTCCCTTCGGCGGGTTCGTCTTATATAGGTCACCGTTCTCGAGGTTACGGTAATCGGCGGTGAATGGTGCATGGTCGCCTTTGCCGGAAAAGACACTGGCGATGGGCGCAGCGTGCGCGTCATTGCTGTTCATGGGCGGAAGGCCGAGCAGGACTTCGAGGGTGCGCACCATGTCCACAGTGCAATAGAAATTACTCTCGACAAGCTGTTTTTGCGCCGAGGCAGGCGAATACTTGCTGACAAGCAGCGCAATACTGCGATGAGCATCAACGTGGTCGGGGCCATCTTGCGCATCGTCTTCAAGGATGAGAATAGCGGTGTCTTCCCAGTAGGGGCTATGCGAGACCGCTTCCACCACGCGGCCAACGGCGAGGTCATTGTCGCTTACCGCAGCGGCAGGGGCGGCTTTATGCGCCTTCGTTCCGGAGGTATGGTCATTGCCGAGACGTAACAGTACGTAGTTCGGCAGTTCGCGAGTGACGCCTTTGCCTCGATTGGCAACGAATCCCTTGAACTCGCGAAGGAATTCATCAGCGCGCCACTGGTCAGGGTAGTCGAGATTGAAGTCAGGAAATTTGGGGTCGAAGTGTCCGCGAAGTTCGGGCTTGGTGGCGGTATTGCTGGCGATGATGGGAACATCCCAGGGCCACGGGTTGACGTCGCCGGTTGCGTGACCCAAGTTTGCTGGAGTGGGCTGGCCTTTCTTGATGAACTTCTGCCCACATTGCGCATTGCTCCCCGCCGGGCCTTCCATGGGTGAGGCGTCAACCGTTCTTTCATTGCACCATTTGGTGAGAACAAATTCGCCGTAGTGGCGATAGCTGAGACGGTGCAAAGCGACATTGCCCCATATGTACCCGGTGCCTGTCTCATTCACGTCTGGCATGTCGTCTTCCAAGGGCACGCGATTGTTGACTTCGCCTTCGTAGTCGTAATTGCGTTCTCTGCCCCAGTAGCTCACGGGGATGGTGGTCAGGAGATAGTCGCTGCCAGCGGCTGAGGTGGACCAGTTGTGGCCCTCGCCGGATACGTCGCCGCTATCATAGAAATTGTCGAGGATACCGAACTCGCGCGCGAGTTTGTGCTCGTTGGGAGTCACTTCTTCGCCGTACATCACCCAGTTGGGATCGCCGTTGGCATTCAACAGGTCACCAAACACCTGGTCGTAGCTGCGATTCTCTTTGATGATGTAGATCACATGCTTAATAGGGCTTACGCCGTTGCCGAAGAGCTGCGTGGAATTGCGGTCAAGATGGTTGTTGGCGACGGCTTGCTTGGTGAGAGAGGCGAGGTTTGCATGCTCCAGCGGCAGCTTCACACGAGCGACGGTGCCGTGGACCAACGAAAGAATGTAGGGGAACGGCTTTCTGGCTTTCTTATCTGCCAGCGCGACATTGTTCGGACCCATGCCGCGGCCCTTGCCACTGGCGATGAACAATTCTCCGTCTCGAACAGCAAGCGCCATGGGATACCACTCAGTGGGAATGAAGCCTTGAGCGTTCATCGCACGTGAGGCATTCTTATCGCGCAAGTTGAAGACGGCGACCGAATCGGACCCTTCGTTGGCTGCGAAGAGGTGTCCATCTTGGGAGAGGGTCAGCGACACCGGACTTCCACCCAAGTATTCCTGACCGGGAAGTTTTGTCGATAGCCGTTGCATCACTTTGTTCGTCTGAGTGTCGATGACAGCGACCTCGTCGCGATTGGCGAGGGCCACATAGAGCTTGCGG
Source organism: Terriglobales bacterium (assembly GCA_025935035.1). Taxonomy (GTDB): domain Bacteria; phylum Acidobacteriota; class Terriglobia; order Terriglobales; family Acidobacteriaceae; genus JAICLA01. The sequence continues at coordinate 15,910 of JAICWB010000023.1, read as the reverse complement.
CCTTGTTCGCTCAAGACCATGTCGGTGGGGTGAGAGCCGCTCGCGGTTGCCAGGCGGGGGCGTTCGACATCGATCATAGCCATGACCTTGCCTGCGACGAGATCCAGGACAGCTACGCGAGATGCGTTCCAGAGACTGACATAACCACGTCTGCCATCGGGCGAAGCGATCGTGGAATGGGGAAATGAACCCGGCACAATTTTTTCCGTGCTGAGGTCGAAGCGTTTGAGGATGGCACCGGTTTGTGCGTCGAGCAGTAGCGCGTCATCAGAGAAATCATCGGCGATGAGTAGCCGCTCGTTGTTGTTGCCGCCGGGAATCACGCTGATTCCCGCTGGGAAGGGAATGAGTTTGCCGGCCGGCATCTTCTCGATGATCGGGGCTGCGATCTTGCCGCGCCCAAGAGGTTGCAGGGGGATCTTGATGAAACGTTCCGGCGTGACTTTGCCGTCGCTAAAAGAATAGACGGCGATGCCATTGCCGGTGTCGCCGCTCTTGCCGCCTTCCGCGTCAGAGCTGGAGGCCATCGAGGCGTAGAGGTGCTTGCCGTCGGCACTGAATGCCAGTCCGAGGAAATAGACTTCTTTAGATTTTTCACCGAGACGGTCGTCTGGGAAGTCCGTGACGTGATTTGTGGTCGTGTCGAGCACGCTGAGCGATTGGCGCAAGCCGGAGTCGGGCGTGCCGAAGCCTCCATTCAGTGACACGACATAGCGCCCGTCACTGCTGACAACAAGTTTCGCAGGCATGCTATTCACTGTCGCGGTGTCAGAAGCGGGGATGAGGATTTTGCCGTCGGGCAAATGCGATTGTTTGTTGTCTTGCGCGAGAAGGGATGCTGCGTAAAAGATAATTGCAAGTAAGGTGAAGCTTGTATTCCTCATCGGGCCGGCCGCCTCCGTTGCGCGCGTCGTCTTCCAGCGTCATCTTTCTGGCGCCATCTTTCTATCATGGATTTAATCAAAAGATAATGAATCGCCACAATTCTGACGGTACAATTGAGCAACTCTCAATACAGCCGAGGTATTTTACGATGTCGGACGAACAACAGCCGCAGTTCCACAACTATGACGATGGCGGCAACAGCAACATTTTGCGCAATGTGATCCTCGGCGTAGCGGCCGTTTACATCATCTTTTCGTTGTACTTCTCATATGAGCTCAACGACAGGATCAACAAGCTGGAAGCAAAGCAGACGGTCGCCGAGCAGACACTGGACAAGAAGATCGCGGCGACACAGTCGGCGGTTGAGAGCAGCAGCGCAGATTTGAGCAAACAAGTCGGCATGACGCAGAAGCAGATTGCGGCGCGGGCGGCACAACTGCAGCGCGAGCAAAAGGCGTCTGAATCGCGGTTGACGGAAGAGCAACAGAAGCAGCAGGCCGCATTGGGCGCGGTCGGAACAGATGTAGCGGGCGTGAAGTCTGAAGTGGCGGGCGCTAAGACAGACATCAGCACTACACGCAGTGACCTGGATGCGACAAAAGCGAAGTTAGAGCGGACCATCGGGGACTTGGGAATCCAGACCGGCCTGATCGCGACGACCCGCGAAGACCTGGAAGTGCTTAAACATAAAGGCGACCGGAATTATTACGAGTTCACATTGACCAAAGCAAAGAGCCCAACGCCGGTGGCGACCGTCAGCTTGCTGCTTAAGAAAGCTGACCAGAAAAAGGGCAAGTACACGATGAATGTGATCGCGGACGATTCCACCATCGAGAAAAAAGACAAGACCAAGAACGAACCGTTGCAGTTCTACACGGGCCGCGACCACCTGTTGTACGAATTGGTGGTTTTCACGGTGGAGAAGAACAAAGTCACCGGTTATGTTTCCACGCCGAAAAACGCGCCTGTACCCATGACCAAGTAATGGGCGCCAATTGGCATACGCTGGCTGAGATCGCGGTTCGTTCGACTGCCGTCTACCTGCTCGTCATCATCGGCATACGGTTGAGCGGCAAGCGCGAGGTGGGGCAGATGACGCCCTTCGACCTTACGCTTCTTCTGCTGCTCAGCAATTCAGTACAGAACGCGATGACCGGCCCGGATACTTCTTTGGCCGGCGGTGTGGTTGCGGCGTGTACTTTGCTGGTGCTGAATTTCCTTGTCGGGCGTTTCTCGGGAACGAACCGGCACTTTCGCAAGTTCATCCAGGGCAAACCCACGCTGCTGATTCATAACGGCGAGGTGATCGTTGATCACATGCGGCGCGAACGGGTGAGCGTGGACGAACTAAAGCGCGCTATGCGCGAGCACAATATCAACGACGTAAGCCAAGTGGCGTTAGCGGTGCTCGAAGTCGATGGCACCATCAGTTGTTTGCGATATGACGACGTGAAGCAGGGAGCCGAGCATCCGCACGCCAAACACATGAAGTTCCTGCAAAAGCACTGAGCGCTCTCGCTAGGATAAAATCCAGCATCTCACGTTCGTGAGGAGAGACCCATGTCAGGAACGCCCCAACCTCCAGCTCCCCCAAAGCCGCCGGCTCCTGGTTCGTATCAGGAAATGGACTCCGCCGGGCGATCGCTGCCGCCTGTTGTGCCTGTGCTTATCGCGGCGATACTCATAGGCGCCATCGTATTCGTCATCGCGCGGAAGAACCGGCAAGTGCCTCCGGCAACGGGCAGCATCACCAAGGTCTTTGCCGTGGAACAGACTTCTAAAGACCGGGTGCTGGTAGGCGTCGAAGTGAATGTCAAGAACAGCAGTGACGCGACCATTTACGTGAAGGATGCATCCGTAAAAGTGACTTTGCCGACCGGTGAATTTGAAGATACTCCAGCTCCCGGTGCTGATATGCCGAGGTACTTTCAGGCGTATCCCGCCCTTAAACAGAGCAACGCAGACTGGATGGGAGACGACACCAAGATCGCGCCAGGCGCGTCACGGGACGGCCTGTTCATTGTGGGATATCAGGTTGCCAAAGAGGCGTGGGACCAGAGGAAAGCCTTGGAAGTAACCATCAATTTCTACGACCACATGCCGCTGGTATTGAAGCAGTGAAGAAGGCGATTGAATGAAAAACGCGAGCCTTACGGCCCGCGTTTTTTTTGTGTAAACGGTTTGTCTACTGGCAGAATGCGTTTTGGAACGCAGTCGGTCCAGTCAAGACAGCTTCATTCGGGTAACTGAATGCGCCGTGGATAGAGTTGGAATTGTCTCCCGTGAAGAAGGGCAGGAGCGCTTCGTTCTGCGGATGGTAAGTGAAGCCGTTCGGCATCGTGATCGGGAAAGTAGCATTCGGCAAGCCTTCCACAACGTCTCCGTCTTCCAGATCATTCTGGCAGTTGCCATTTGGAGACAGCCACCACGGAGTCACGTTGTGAATGTTGTCGCTGGCCACGAATGGGTCATTGAAGGTCTCAGACAATTCGTGGCTGCTGGCGGTAACGTCAGTGAACGCGGCGCCGAATAATCCCGGGTTGATCCAACTGGAATAGTTCATCACGTAACGCTGTTCCACGAACTTGTTCTTGTCGCTGGCTGGTTCGAAATCATAGCTATGGAAGCCGAGAACGCAGCATCCAAAATCGCCGAACAAGAAGACATTCGGGAAAAAGAAGGTCGAGATGTCTTTGGTGGTTATGTCACCGGCATTCTCAGCGGCGCCGATGGGAGTGGTGGTATCAGTGGCTGTGGCGGGAAACAGGGCATTAACGAAGGTGTTGAAATCCACCAGGATGAACGCGCAGCATGTGCCATCCGGGTTCAACGCGAACTGGTATGTGCCGCGCAGCAGGACCATGCGGCGGGTCTGCTTAACAGACGGCGTGAGCGTGGTGTGCCAGTCTGACTTCGCCTGGCCGAAAAACTCGGCGCGCTGCACAGCATCAGTGTACTGGGTGGGAGTGGAGCTGCTGGTGAATGAGGCCGGGGTGAACACGGGTGATTGCAGAAGTCCGTTGACGAATGGTTCTGCGCTGGAGACCAGCGGTTTCCCGCCGACGAAACGCGGCGTGCCGTCCGCATTACGCAGGTCCATGATGATAGGAATGATCGGCGCATTGTAGGTCGTGGTGCCGTGATTGTTTGGTGGATTGCCGACCATGCTGGTGTACCAATGGTTCACCGGGTTGTTGTTGGAGTCAACGCCGGCTGCGAAGTATTGGCCATTCCACGTCTGGATCGAATCGATGGTATTGGGAGTGCCTTGGCGGGCATGGGCCATGCCGTTCTTGTGTCCGTTCGGAGTGACGTGCGCCGATTTTCCTGTGGAGTTGCTAAGAGCGCCGACGGGAAGTTGATCGGATTCCATGACTTGAGCGAAGCCGACGGTGGCAAAAGCGAAAAATGCCAGCGATGCTAGCGAAAGAAAGCGCATTTTCATTCTGATTGCTCCTGATGAGGGTAACGACGGCGAGCGTGTCGTTGTTCGTGTCGAGGATTCTATTCTCTCTAATGATGTTTCCGGAAATTATTTCCGCGTAACCACTTAAGGCGGTTACCAAAAGAAAAACGCGAGCCTTGCGGCTCGCGTTTTTCGTTGGCTGGGTAAACGGTTAGGTTAGTGCGCGGTCACGTGTCCGTTCGTGTTCGGCTTGGCATTCGAATGCGGTTTGGATTCCGCGATGGCTGCGGTCCCATCCCCGGCCGATACGTGCTGGAGCAACTGGCCAACCACCTGGTCTGCGATTGGTGAGCCGAGGCCGGTGACTGCATCCCAACCGGTCCCTGCGCTGAATCCTGCGATGCCGGCGAAGGAGTTATCCCCACTGGTCACATCGTAGAAAGAGCTGGCATAGGACTGCTGCGCCTGGCCGGCACGATAGAGGGCGGCATTGATGTAGCCGAGGTTGCGTCCCGCAGCTTGGTCAGCAATGGCGGTTATCGCTGCCCACTGCGGAGAGCCGGCGCTGGTTCCACCGAAGAGGAAGAACACAGGCTGCTTAAATCCGTCAGTCAGGCCGGGGATGTTGAGAACGGTAAGTACACCGTGCTCGACAGCCGCATTGTAGGAGACATCCGGCGCGCCTCGGAGTTTGCCGTCATGGATCAAGGCGCGTTGGACCGAGGGTTCATCGAATACGACGCTGAGACCGCCACCGGTGGCTTCGCCACCCTTAAACTGCTCAGCTTCGTTCCAGACGATCTCGCCCTGATAGGTGCCGAAAGCAGGATTCTTGGTCGCATCGCAGCCTAAGGAAGCGAGGCAATAACCAGCGGCATGCAATTCGGTGCCGCCTACAGCGGTAACCAGTGGGTCCGTCGCCGGTGAAGAGGCCGCCTTTACAAGAGAGTTGTCCACGCAGGATCCCTGGGTAACACCAAAATCGCCTGCGGAAGCGAAAAGCGTGATGTTCTTTGCGGTGGCATCAGCGAAAACCTGGTGTTGAGCATCGACGAAAGCCTGATCGAGGCAGCCCTCGTTCTGGCCGAAGCTCTGGGAGATGACATCGCCAAGATTGTTATCGATGGCGTACTTCGTGGCACGAAGGATATCGTCATTGTTGTTGGTCTTGGCCAACACCAAGGTGATGTTCGCGCCGGGCGCAATGGCGTGGGCCCATTCGACGTCGAGCGAGATCTCTTCCGCCCAGCCGACCATGTTGCCGTCCAACGGATTGAACGCGGTCAGACCGTCAGGAGCGACTTGGGTGAAAGTCCCGAGGTTAGCGTTTTGCGGGTTGCCGGTCCCATTCAAGCCGGCTAGGCCGTAGAAGCTGTCAAAGGAATTCAAGGCTTGGGCCATGTTCGGGTTCTGGAAGGCGTCCACAATGACGATGGTCTTACCTTTGCCGTCAAAGCCTGAGTTGATGAGTTTGTCTACGCCGTAGGCGCGGCGCATTTGATATGGGTCATAGCAAGTGGCGGCAGAGCGGCCCACTTGGCAGGTGAAGAGACCGTAATCCGTGCCCGCTTCAGACGGTGCGACAGATGCGGGAATGGCCATGGGGCCGACTTGGACGAACGGTGACGTCTGATGCTTGATGTTATGTGCCTTCGGAGCACTATTCTGAGCAAAAGCGGTGGCGGCAAAAAGGGAGAGCATTGCCGTCGCAGCCAGAAAACGAGGGAGGATTTTCATTAGCGGGGAACTCCTGTGAGATAGAACGACCGCGTTCTGTCGTTGTGAATTGAATAGATTTTATGCGGTTTTCCACAACGACAACGGGTAATAGTTTCTTAACACCGGGGACTAGTACGCGATTGTCGGCAACAAGTAAAAAAGCGAGCCAAAGGTGGCTCGCTTTGCTTAGTTCAGTGCTAAGAGTTTTAGTTTGGAACCTGCAGCTGACGGTCGAGTACCAGCTCGATCTGCGTTCCTTTGTTCAAGACCATGTCGCGGTCGGTCAGAATACCGGCTCCGCCGCCCAAAACGCCGCCGGCAGCCGCTCCGATAACCGCACCCTTGCCGCCACCTGCCGCCGCTCCCGCAGCCGCGCCGACGGCAGCGCCTATCGCCGCCGACTCCGCCGCGCGGCGCTTGTCTGTACCGCGCTTCTGGATCTCGCCTTCGCTGCCAATATTCTGGTCAACCCCGTGTTCACCGGGCACGCCGGAGACGCTGGCGATGAGAGGCACCCATCCGTGCTTTGTCTCGATCTGGTCAAAGCTAAGAAGCACACGCCCGCGGAAGCCACGGTCGATGCTGCTCACGTGTCCTTTTATCTTTTTGCCACGCGGGATGACTTCGCCATTTGGGGCAGTCAGGTCTTCCGCCAGCTTCATCTTGAAGGTCTTGCCTTCCTTGATCTTCTTGGTGTCGAGCTTGTCATCCAGCACGGTCATGAAGCGCGTGCCTTCCGGGATCGCATTTGGCGCGCCATAGCCGTTGTTATAAGCGCCGTTCTGGTTTGGATATTGCTGGTTCTGCGGGTAGGAATTCTGTCCGTAGCCGCTTTGCGCCGTTGCCGGAACCGCAAGCAGGGCCATGCCAAGTGCCAATGATAGAAACGCACTTCCACCAAGCTTCTTCATAAAATCGCTTCCTCGATTGTGAAATCCGGGTGACTGTGAGATTTAGATGACGTCTAAAGCAGAAATGCTGCAAATGGAAGACCTGTATTTATTCCACTTTCACCGCAACTTTTCTTAGGACGCGCGTTCTCTGGTTGACGCTCACTCGGTGCTGACGGTTCAAACCCGGGATTTGTTGGAAAGTATCGGATTAGCTACTTGCTATGCGTGCAAATTTCGTGGGAACTTTAGCCTAACGGCGAACGTCTGATAAGCATCTTATTTAGTGACGGAAGAGACATGAACAACAAGAATCTATCTCTGGCAATGTTGGGTCTTGGCGGTTTGGGCGTATTAGGTTTGCTGGCCGCCGGCACGGACTGTGGACGTGGGCTTGTTCGCAGCTTGATCGACGCATTCAGCGAGGCCCCAGATCGTATCCAAGGCTGGAACGAAGCCGCCCAGAATGAGCTGGAGAACATCCAGTCCGCTATCAATGACCTGGCCGAGGCGCTTGGTTCTGCGCACGTCATCGAGTAAGCGGACTCGCCTCCTGCTTAGGGCCGCGTCTTACCTTTATAAAATTCACTGATCTGACGCGCGAGATTCAGGTCCCGGGCGGTGATCCCGCCGGAATCGTGTGAGGTCAGGGCCAGGTTCACTTTGTTGTAACGGATATCTATATCCGGATGATGGTTGGCGGTCTCAGCGATCTCAGCCAGCTGATTCACAAAAATCATCGCTTTGGCGAAATCCTTGAATTCAAAATCCCTGCGGATGGCATTGCTGCGCAAATACCATTCCGGCAATTCAGCCAGTGCTTCTTTAAGTTCAGATTCTCTGAGTAACGGCAAGGACGAAACCCCTTGTCTAGGCGTGCTCGGCTTTTACGAACTTTTCAGGATAATTATAACGGTGGATCTGGGAATTTATTTGCCGGCGCAGGTCTTCCCAGATGGTTTCAGGCATCGAGAGGAAAGTGCGGACCACAGTTGGATCGAACTGCGTGCCGGAATACTTTGATATTTCCGCCAGCGCGGCCTTGGTGGGTTGGGCGGCACGATAGGGGCGGTCGGAAGTGATCGCGTCCAAGGTGTCAGCCACTGCGAATATGCGTGCGCCTAGCGGGATCTGTTCGCCCTTTAATCCGCGCGGATAGCCGGTGCCATCGTATTTTTCTTGGTGGGAATAAACGATATCTGCCGCTTCGGCCAGGAATGGTATTTTGCGCAGCATCTGATAGCCGCGATAGCAGTGTTCCTGCATGATGAGCTTTTCATCCGCGTCGAGCGCGCCGGGCTTACGCAGGATGGCGTCAGGAATGGCCATCTTCCCAATGTCATGCAAGAAAGCGCCGCGAGCGATGACGCGGATGCGTTCCCCCGTCAGTCCCATGGCACGCGCGACGGCTATCGTGAATGCGGTCACGCGCTTGGAGTGGCCTTCGGTCTCCGCATCTTTCAAATCGAGAGCGTCACCCAGAGCTTCGAGTGTGATGTCATAAGACCGCTCGAGATCCGTCATGGTCTGGCGCAACTGTTCGGTACGCGCGGCCACCAGTGATTCCAGATTCGACTGATAGGCGCGATTCTCAAGGCGCAAACGGCGATGCTCAAGCGCGCGGCGCACCATGGCTAACATTTGCTCGCGTTCAAACGGCTTCAGCAAGTAATCGTATGCACCGTTGCGGATAGCTGCCAGAGCTACAGAAATGTCATGCACAGCGGTGACCATGATCACCGGCAGATCGGGAAAAGAATCCTTGAGGCGTTCGAGGAGACCGATGCCATCCATCTCCGCCATCATCAGGTCAGAGAGGATCAGTTCAAACTCACCGCCCGCGTGAAGGACTTCAAGGGCCTTGAGTCCGGACGATGCCTGGCGTGTGTGATAACCGGCGTTGGTGAGCATCGAGCAAACGATCTCACGTATCGCTTCTTCGTCGTCAACGACCAGGATGCGTTCAGCAGACATAATTGATGGATGGGCCCTTTGGGAAAATCTGATTGTACACAGACTCCCTCGAAACTCAATCTGGGGAAATGACCTGAGTAGGTACTTTAGTTATGCTGGCTTTTTGACTTCGACACCCCTGCTTCAATGCGCTTCACCGAAGGATTATCGATTTATGGCCACATTGATTTCGCAGACGAGTGCGCACAAAGCGCGGGGCACCAGAAATTGGATCCACAACGGAGCCAAGTCACTAGTAATTCTTACCTAAATCGCGCGGAACCCTAGGAATTTTAGACACACAAGTTGGTATCCGGATACACACTCTTACCTTAATCACGAGGGTTAAGGCATCGAAAACTAAGGCTCCGCTGGCCGGTTCGTACAAGAAAGTCTGCTTCTAAACATCTGAAAATAATGATGTTGGTCAAATTCCACAGAGGAATCTTCACCAGCTTAGGGTTTAGGCAACCATCTTGCATTAACAATGGGCAAGAAGGGCAGCACTAAAGACCCTGTTACAGACCCCTGGAAGGAACAAGGCCATGACATCGTTGACCCCGAATCAGATCGTTCTGACAACCGCTTTCGCAACTCCCAGTTCCGCAGTGGCTCCCTCCATCGCGCTGGATTTTTATCAACATATATTCGAGCAGCACCGTCATAAGATTTATTCGCTGGCGTTCTGGATGACTGACAACGAGATGACCGCGGAGGAGATCTCAACCGCCGTCTTCGCCCGCACGCTTAGCCGCACCCGTCCTTATTCTGATTCCGAAAAAATAGCCAATGAGATCGACCGCAACCTGATCAATGTATTGCGCGAATACATGCCGATTGGCGCGCTGACCCTGGAAGTGAAGCCGACCGCGAAAGAATCAATCCAGGGCAACACGAAGCGTGTCCACCTGGAACGCGCGGTAGTCCAAATACCGACCACCGAACGTCTGGTCTTCTTGATGCATGATGTTGAGAACTACAAACACGCCGACATCGCCGAAAAGCTTGGCATCACGGAAGATGAATCGAAGGTAGCGCTGTGTAAGGCGCGCATCCTCGTCCGCGAACTCGTTTCGCAGATGATCTAAAAGTTCAGTAAAAACAGTACGCTCATCTCTCTCCTCTCCTGAATATTGGCCCCTTTTTTAAGGGGCCGTTTTTTTTTGTTAAGCTCGAGAGCGCAAAAAAAGCGGCCTCCGGGGAGGCCGCTTTCTCTTGAATGGGGAGACGGACTACGAGGCTTTGCGATCGCCCTGATTGTTGTCTTCGTCCATGTGTTCGCTGCTCTTACCGGATTCCTTCTTGTCCTGGCTGGATTGCGCGCTCTTGTTTTGCTGCTTATCGAATGAGCTGCCGGACTGTCCGCTATTCTGGCTCGACTGATTGCCAGATTGGCTGCCAGATTGATTTCCAGATTGCGAGCTGCCGCTCTCCTGACGGTCAGAGCGTCCAGACATATTCTGCTGATTGCCTTGGCTCTGATTGCCTTGGCTACCTTGGCTCGATTGATTACCTTGTTGACCGCTTTGCTGGCTGCCCTGCATGTTCTGTTGGCCGCCCTGCTTGTTCTGCTGGGAGGACTGTTGACCTTGGTTGAAATCCTTATTGTCTTTGTTGCCCTGATCTTTGTTCCCTTGATTGTTCATCGTTTTCTCCTTTACGTTAATGGTGCCTTTACCGGACGGTTCGCCGACTTCGCCGGCGCTGTCCATGGTTGGGTTTTGCGGCATGCTGGTGGTGCCGCCTTCTGTACTCTTAGTGGGTGAAGAAGGGTCGATCTTCCCGGCGGCTTGCTGTTCCGGCTTTTTGTTCTTCTCTCCCGCTCCAGAGTCGTCGGCTAGACCTTTATTGAACTGTGCAGATTGAGCTTGCGTCTCGCCTCGAGGACGATCGGCGGCGGTACCGTCCGCTTGGTTCTGCGAATGAACACTAGCCGGCCGCTTGTCTTTCGATTCTGGAAACGCACTGCTGCCTTTGTTCGCGCGATCTTTGCCCGTCATGTTGCTCCCTCTTAAACGTGAGGGATTAGATGGCGGCAAGGCAGAGGAGGCGGTCTAAGCGATGGTGGAAATCGAGAGTGGCTGGTGCGCCGAGATACGACAGGAAACTACTTCTTCTTGGAGGGAACGGCGGCGGCAGCAGCTCGAGCGTCGCGTTTCGCCTTCGCCCAGCCATCCTTCACAATCTGCTTCGCGCGGCCGAGGGCGAGTGCATTCGCGGGCACGTTGTCAGTAATGACGGAACTTGCGCCTACATACGAGCCTTTACCCAGAGTCACCGGAGCGACCAGCGTAGAGTCGCTGCCAACAAAGACGCCATCTTCGATGCGCGTCAGGTGTTTGTTCACTCCGTCGTAGTTGCAGGTGATGGTGCCGGCGCCAATGTTCACGCCTTCACCTATCTCCGCGTCGCCGAGGTAAGTGAGGTGATTTGCTTTCGAGCCGCGTCCGAGACGGGCTTTCTTTGTCTCAACGAAATTGCCGACATGGGCGTTCTCGCGAATGTCACTACCCGGCCGCAAATGGGAATAAGGGCCGATGATGGCGGCTGCGGCGACCTTGGCATCGTCAAAGATGCAGCCGGATTTGATCATCACTCCATTGCCGATCACTGAATCCTTGATCACACTGAAGGAACGCACGCGGCAGTCTTCGCCGATCCGTGTTCTTCCCAGTAATTGCACAAACGGTTCAATGACGGTGTCCGCGCCCACTTCCACTTCGGTGTCAATGATGACCGTCTCGGGCCGGAAAATCGTCACGCCGCTGGCCATCAGAGATTCCGCCTTGCGCAGCCGCATGAAGGCATCGAGCTGCATCATCTCCGCGATGGTATTGGCACCGAGCACTTCCATGGCCTGCGCAGCGGGCAGCGCGAGCACGCGCTTCCTGGCTTTGACGAGAAGGGAAGCGATGTCGGTCAGGTAATACTCGCCATGCGCATTCTTGGTGGTGAGTCTGTCGATCTTCGCCCAGAGTTCCTTCGTGGCGAAAGCGTAGATACCGGAGTTGATCTCGCGGACCTTCTCTTGCGCCTTCTTCAACGATTTTTGTTCGACGATGGCCTTTACCGCGTCACCACGTTTGCTCTTGCGGATGATGCGTCCATACCCGGCCGGATTCTCTGGCAATGCGGTGAGGATCGTCATGGCTGCGCGGTTCTGGAGATGAAAGTCGCGCAGTTGGCGAATGGTTTCCGGGCGGATCAATGGCACGTCTCCCGACAAAACCATCACGTAATCAAAATCTTTAAGCGCCGGCCGAGCCACCATCATGGCGTGTCCTGTGCCGCGTTGCTGTGGTTGCAAAATAAAATTCACGCCGGTGTGCTGTATGGCCGCCCGCACTTTGTCCGCCTCATGACCGACGATGGCGAAGATGTCTTTCGCGGGGACTACTTGCGTTGCCGCGCGGATGACATGTTCCAGCAGGGCACGTCCGCCGATCTCGTGGATGACTTTCGGTCGCTTTGACTTAAGGCGCGTGCCTTTACCCGCGGCCATGATGGCGATGGCGAATTTCGGTGCCGGCGCTACCTGGATCTTCTTTGCTGGCTTCTTTTTTGTTTGCGCTTTGGCCATCAGTTCTTACCTGCACCTACGTTCAGGGGAAGAGAACCTGAGTTGTTCGCGGCGGGCGCATAGGCCAATCGCAAGATCGTTTGCGCGACTTTGCCGGTGTCATGCCGCACTACGTCCCCCTCGGAGAGGAAATTGTCAGCGATGCAGTTTACTCCAAGCGCTTCGATCGCTTCGGTATCGCATGCGACCTGGCCCTGACCCTCAGCTTCATATTTGCTAAGAAGTTCACGCGAGACAGGCTGGTTGTTGACCAAGGCATAGTCAAACAATTTCCTGTGTGCATGCTTGCGTAAAGCTTGGATGTGGTCACTAGCGCTCAATCCCAGGCTCTCATTCGCCTGTTGCATCAGGTTACAGACAAAGATCTTGGTCGCGCGCGAGGCGGCGATGGCTTCGGGAATGCCGTGCACCAAGAGGTTGGGCACGAGGCTGGTGAAAAGTGAACCGGGGCCAATCGTGATAAGGTCAGCGCCGGCAATGGCGGCCAGCGTCTGCGGCAACGGCTTTGCGTTGTGCGGGACAAGGCGCAACTCGACGATGCGTCTTCGACTGGCAGTAATGTCCGTCTCGCCGCGAACACGGGAACCATCATCCATCCAGCCGTCGAGTTGAACATTGGAGGTCGTTGAAGGATAAATGGTGCCGCGCGTCGCAAGAATGTGTGACGACTCGCGCACGGCTTCAGCGAAATCGCCGGTCACACCGGTCATAGCGGCAAGAAATAAATTGCCAAAGTTGTGTCCGCCCAGGGCTTCGCCGCCTTTAAAGCGATACTGAAAAAGCTTAGAGAGCAGAGCTTCGTCCTCAGAAAGAGCAACCAGACAATTGCGGATGTCGCCCGGCGGCAGGATATTGAATTCTTTGCGAAGACGTCCGCTGGAGCCGCCATCGTCCGTTACGGTGACCACCGCGGCCAAATCGCCGATTGCCATGGCGTTCTGCGCGATACGCGCAATGCCCGGCTCGACCACATATTTTTTTAGCCCGCATAGCAGGGTAGAGAGGCCGGTGCCGCCGCCAAGACTCACGACACGGAGCGGACGGCGGGAAATCACTTCAAGAGAAGCGTGATTGATCAGCGGATTCACGATGGAGACTTGGCAACTAGTCTATCGCGAGTTCGAGTCGGAATCGCCCGTCGATCCTGGCTCGGGATATAAAAGTTCGGTAAAACGGGGATCGTCCGCCATGGCGCCAAAATCAGAATCGTTACGAGCCTGGAAACGGTTGCCAGGATTTAATTTGATCGACTGCTGCAGGTTGCGCAGCGCATCTTCCACCTGGCCGGTCAGGCAGTCGAGCAGAGCGAGACCGTAGAAGCCGTAGTCTGCCTTGGGATGATTCTTCACCAGTTTGCCCAGTTGATTGCGGGCCTCGTCATAGTCTCCCCCGTTCATCAGAGAGATGGCGTAGTCGTATTGCTCTTCAGGAGTTTTGAAAGAGGTGGAGGTCTTCGCAAGTTGCTGTTCGCAAATGCGGATATGCATGCGCGCACGGTCGGCCAATTCAGTGCTCGGGCCTTCTAAAACCTTCTCTAAAGCGGCCTTAGCGCGGTCGAATTTCTGCGTCTGCATGAGCTTAAGGGCGGCTTCGTAGTTTTGCACAGCCTGTGTAAAACGTGGGTCCGGCTTCGCCGCAGCCTTGGGCGCCGCCTTCGCTCCAGACCCCGAGGCCTGGGATTTTGGCTCAGATATCTTTTTTGAATTGTTAGACTTAGCGGACGAAACCTTAAGTCTTTGAGTTGCTTTTTTCTTCATCGTCCCGCTCTCTCGCGGCCATAGCTTTTCGGCGTGTTGCAAGGCCCTGTGGAAAAGCACCAAAATCGGTGCGATTAAACATTTGATTGAACGGAATTTATACGGGATTATGCAAGCAGCGTCAAATCGCCTAAAACGTTATAAAGCTACTGCGGGGTGAGTTCCGCGTTCTAGATTCAGAGCTACGAAGCGTTATCCAGCTTAACGAGATCGATCTTCTTGTAATCCCCGCGCATGACCTCAGCCCGGATCTGTGCCGCCGTCTTGCCTTTGCGCGTTTCCTGCTCAGCGAATAGAGCCTCCTGCATGCAGGTGGAGCAATTGGCGCCATGCTCGGACTCAAAGCAGCTGTGCAGACTCTTATGTCCGTGCCCGCGATCACAGTAGCAGTAGCAGGGTAGCTGATAAATCACTTTAGAAGCTTTCGCTGCTGCGGTGTAAGCCTTCTTCATCACCGGATGCTGAAAGTTCTCAATATCTTTACCTGACAGGATCGGAGGCAACTGTTCGCTCTTTGCCGGTGGAGCGGGATGGTAAGCCGGCACTCCCTCAGGTTGTAGCCATTGAGCGGAACAAGTGATTGCGACCAATGAGATCGCCGCGATAGTAAGAGTGCGTTTCATGACAATGGCGTTATTTTATCACCTGGCCGCAGCGCATTCGTTGTGACGTTTGCTGATTTTTTGCGTCTATAATCACAGAAGGACGATGGATGTACCGCAACAAAACCCGCTAAATACGCCTGCTGCGCAGCCCTTGCCACAATCGAAACCTTCCGTGTGGAAAGCGCTTGGTCTGAGTGCGTGGATGCGCGATCTGATCATCTCCATCGGCATCTCGTTCTTCTTCATCATCTTCCTCTATGAACCCGTGAAGGTCGAGGGCACTAGCATGCTGCCTGGTCTGCAAGATCAGGAACGTATCTTCATCAACAAGTTCGTTTACCACTGGGAACCCATCTCTCGGGGTGACATCGTGGTGTTTCGATATCCGCGCGATACGTCGAAGAGTTTTATCAAGCGCGTGATCGCTGTGGGCGGAGACAGGGTTGTGATCGACAAAGGCCGAGTGTACGTGAACGGGCAACTGCTGCCTGAGCCCTACGTGCCGCCGCAGTACAAAGACGATCGATCCACCGGGGAGATTGTTGTGCCGGCGGGTGAGTTTTGGGTGATGGGTGACCATCGCTCCATGTCCGACGATAGCCGCGACTTCGGACCGGTGGATGACGGCTTCATCACAGGCAAAGCCGTGTTCGTCTATTGGCCGATGGATAAGTTAGGGCTGTTGCGCTAGAACTCCCTGTAAGATAAATCTCAATGCAATTCTTTCGGTCACTCCTCCCTCTAGCGCTGATCCTCTGCATTGCATCTTTCGGCCAAACCGCAGAGAAGCCATCAGACAAGCCGCAGTCGGGCCAAAAGTCCGCAGTGCAAATTCCCACAACCACGGAGAAATCAAAGCCCGATACTCACCTGACACCGGCCGAAGCCGAAGAGCTCTTCCGTTCTATGGACGACATCATGAAGTTCTGCAGCCAGGACACAGGCTTGCCCATCAAGTCACCCATCAAACGCGAGTTAGGGAATCGTGACCAGGTAGTTCAGTACATCCAGCAGAAGATGGAAGACGACCCCGACACCAAGCGCTTCGAGCGAACAGAGATCGTGCTCAAGAAATTCGGCATGTTGCCGCTCGACTTTCAGCTCAAACCGTTCTT
>JAICWB010000033.1 GCA_025935035.1 Terriglobales bacterium | reverse complement strand
TGTAGCGCTCCACGACTTCGTCACGTAGTTTGGGATCAAACTTCACGCCGTACTTTTGCACGAGCGCCTTGATGCCGTCGTAGTCGCCCTCCGCTTTGATGCGCATGAGTTCGGCCAGCAGCATGCCTACGCCTTTGCGCATTCCCTGATAGTCCTTCACGTGGTAATAAGTCTTGCCATCCCGTTTCGCTACTTCGATCGCGCCCGTCTTATCCATGATGTAGTTCACGATCATCTGACGGTCGCGCTGGTGGTCTTCTTCCAGTTGGTCGCCTTTCGGATTGCGCTGTAGTTGCGTCAATGGTGCGCGCGCGGCGCTGTTGTACATCGCCTCGGCAACTTTCTCCTGATCGGAGATCAGGCCTAGTTCTTTGAGTTTTGGGTCCCAGACATTCCACAGAGCCATTAGATCGGCGCGTCCTTCTTCAAGGGTTGAAAAATATTCCTTCAAGAAAGGCTCTGCCCCACTCGCCACTCGCGGACTCAATTTACCTGATCCGTGACCGATGACCTCATGCATTGCGGTAAGCAGGTCAGAGGCCTCCTGTCCGTACCTGTTATTGATCTCAAACTCCTCCGGCGAGTAAGCAAATTCTTTCAGCGCGGCGGTTCCGGTCGCGGCGGATAAGGCCCGGCTGCTACCTGTGAACAGAAAATTCTTTGTTCCGTACTTCTCGTGGATCTCGTTCTCATTGGGCAGATTGTCGCCCACTGTATTCACGTGGAAGTCGCCCGTCTCGATCAATGTTTCTACCGCCTTCACGACAGGTGGTTTGAATTGGGTCTTCTTATATTTGTCGTCCCACGGTGCCTTCTGCTCGAAGTACTCGGCGTTCGCGGCGAGCTTCTCCATCGCGTACGTAACTTTCTTGTCTGTGATGGAAACGAAGCTCTGTGAGCTGCCCTTCGCTCCGCGCGCATCGCGATAGACTTCAATGAATCCATTCACGAAATCCACATTAGCGTTGTTCTGCACCCAATCCGAGCCGAAAGCCAGCCAATCACTGAATTCGCCGGTCTGATAGAACTTGATCAGGTCGCGTATGACCTTGGCCTGCTGCGGGTCGGCGTATCCCGCAGCTTTTTCCAGGCAGTCGTTGGCTTTCTGCAGGAACTGCGCATAGCGGCCGGCCTTCACTCTTCCGTCCGGCGTGCCCGCGCGATAGACCTCCTCATACAATTGCCCTTCGCCGGTTTTTACTACCCGCGAATTCAGCGGATACTTTTCTTTGAAATTCTTCAGATCATTCAGGGTCACGTTCGGCGTGTAGTAGTTGTTAGAGCTCGACTGCAAAATATCTTTGCCGCCCTCCGGACTCTTTGCCGTGACCATCGGCTCAAAGTTCGGATCGAAGAAAGATTGCTTCAGGTCGTCCAGTTCCTTGCTTAAAAGAGCCGGCGTGTTGATCTCGCCCTTGAGTAGCGTCTCCGTCTTCCACGCGCCGTTCTTCTGCGCCTGCTGCGCTGCAGCTTTTAGCTCCTCAAACGTGAACTCGGGCAATATCTTTTGCGCTGTTGTCTCCTGATGATTGCCGCGATTTGACCAGAACAGTTTCGTAAAATCACTGATCTTCTTCCTTGCTGCCGGATCTATTCCGTTGTCGTGCGCCATGATGCCTTCGAGCAACCGCTTCTGCCGCAGCCCAAAGCGCGACATCTGGTCATAGTGGATGGGGTCTATAGCGATCGACGCCTCCCAGAGCCAGTAGGCCAAGTGCTGTTGCTTGGGCGTCAGGGTCTTAAAGCTGTTGGCTTCGATCTGGATGAAGGCTGTGCTGTCCACGCGCTCCACAAGCACATCGTTCGCCGTCATGCCCATGTTAGCTTTGGGCGCCGACTGCGCGATTCCCAACAATGACAGCGACAATACCGCTACAACGCTCTCTCTCAGCATTCTCAAGGCCGGCCTCCAAAGCGGATCACAAGAATCATACCGAAAAAGGCCAATTCCACGCGCGCCGCCGCCATTGGTTAGAATCCATCTATGCCTCGTTTTAAAGCCCTGACACTATGTCTGCTCGCGCTTTCGACGCTGGTATCGGCCCAGGGCGTACCCGCGGAGGTCCATGAACATCTGGACAAACAGCTACAAGCGCAAATACCCAAATGGCTAGCAGCCGGCGATCATCAGGACATTCCCTGGAAGGTCAAGATTGAAAAGCCACTGGAGACTTACCAGTTGCGCGATGTTCTTCACGTTACTGCCTTAATGGACGCTGATGTCCTACAGGCAAAGAGTGTGCAGCGCAAGTTAGTCTTCGTCATTAAAGTCGCCGATGCCGAAGGCCGCTGGCTTCCCGACGAAAACTTCGTGACACAAGACCTGCAGAATACGTTAGGTCATGTAAAGCTTCAGATGGAATCAGAAGTCATTCTCAAGCCAGGCAAATACACGATTGGCACCATTGTGTATGACTCGGTCCTCGACCAACACAATGTTTCACTCACCCAGTGGGAGATTGCTGCGCCCAAGAAAGATCCGCTGCCGGAGCTTCTGCGCAACGTAGATGCCGCGGAATTCGTGCGAGATGATGTGACCGGATCCAACAGTTTGGTCAATACTCGCGCGTACCTGCCGTTGCAAACTTCGCGTCCGGTTCGCGTGGATCTTCTGGTTGATTTGAGCACACGTGAAGAAGAATTCAGCCAGACTCACGAACGACCCACAGGGTTCTTTCGGCGACGGCCCGGAGAGCACCGACCCCCACCATTCCATTCGGCCGACGACGACACTTTCCTCATTACCCTGCTGCAGTCGGCCAGCGTGCTCTCTTCTATGCAGCCACGGCAAGGTTGCACGCGGGTGGCTGCGCTCGACGCTTTCAAGGAACGCATCATCCTGGCCCCGAGCGACGCGCAAGCTGTGGACTGGGTCAAGATAAAGAAAAATATCTTAGGCGCCAGCAAAAACACCATTGATGTAAAAGCCTTGGCTGACAAGAAAGACGAGCCGAAGTTCTTCCTTCGTGAACTGCAGGTATTGACGGCGGACGCCCCTTGCGGTTCCGCGGATAATCGGTTGCACGTGGTGATCATTCTCAGCCACGGACTTCACTTTCGTGAAGGCAGCGAAAAGGTGCATGCTGAGCCCTGTGATTGCAAAGTCTTCTACCTCCGGCAGTCTGACACGATCACAGAATCCGATGATCTACGCGGCACGCTTTCAACCCTTTCGCTGGCTTTGCTTGACTTCCATGATCCCGAGGGATTCCGCAATAAGCTTGCCGATCTCGTGAAGCAGATCGAGGAGCTCGCAAAATAAAAGAAGCCCCGCTAACGAGGCTCCTCTGTCAGTAGATCGATTTCAACGACGGCGTGAGTTGTACGATTGTCCGCGTGAATTCCGCAATGTAACGGGCTGATCCAGGCGGAACGTCAATTCGCTTTCGGCAGGGATGTCCAGTTTCTTGCCCTTCGTCAGCGTCTGCGCGCCGGCTCCGGCTGCGCCGCCTGCCAATGCACCTATGGCCGCGCCCTTTCCGCCGCCGGCGATGGCGCCGATCAACGTACCCGCTAAGGCTCCGCCGCCCACGTACTTCGCCGTGCGGGTGTTCTTACCCACACCCTGTTTGGCAGTGGTGGACTCAGCTTCTGTGCTGTTTGTATTCAGATAATAGCGTTGTCCATTTGCTGTAAGTGAACTCAATGCCAGGGATATCTGGTTATCGCCGGTAGAGACTGTTTTCAGCCGGGCTCGTGATCCTCGCGGAACCACCACATTGCCATTGCTGTCGGTCACGTCTTGGCTGATGGTAGCTGCATAGGATTGACCTGCAGCGGCCGTCTGTGCGTTGATTGCCGTATCTGTCCGTACTTTGATCTCCGTGCCGCTGTTTAGTGTCTGCCCGGCCGCAAAGCTGCTCGCAGCCACTAGGGCGACCATGGTAATAAAACGTGGAACTCTCATCACATACTCCTTGAAATTGCGTGTAGTGGATTGGATTCTAGGGTGGCCGCTCAAGTTGTCATCTTTGCCTCGTCATTCCAGCCACTCACGAAAGACAGCCCTCATTGCCTCGCGTTATCATGTGCCTAGGAGATTCGAATGCCTCCCGCAAAACATTTTCAGCCCGACTGCTACAACGCCATTACGCCGTACCTCGTAGTGATCGGCGGATCCCGAGCTATCGATTTCTACAAACGCGTCTTCGGTGCCACGGAGATCATGCGCATGCCAAGGCCTGATGGGCAGATTGCCCACGCGGAGCTGCGCATTGGTGATTCCGTGATAATGCTGGCTGACGAGATGCCCGCCATGGGCGCCTTGAGTCCGCAAACGATTGGCGGTACTCCTGTCGGCATCATGCTTTATGTGCAAGATGTTGACCGCATCTTTCATAACGCTGTCACCGCCGGCGCCAAAGTCGAGCGCGAACTTGCTGACCAATTCTATGGTGATCGTAGCGGCACCTTTCTTGACCCCTTCGGGCACAAGTGGACAGTTTCAACACATATCGAAGATGTAACGCCCGAAGAGATGCAAAAGCGCATGGCAAACCTTAAAGCGTAGCGAGCCGATAGCTATAATCTAGGTATGCCCAAGGCGCCTCGCTATACAGACGACCATGCTAAATCCGGCCTCAGCACTCGCTTTCCTGAGATTGAGACTTGGCCCAACCAATTCCCTTCTTACGAGATCGTTATTGATATTCCGGAGTTCACTTCGGTCTGTCCTAAGACCGGACTGCCCGATTTTGGCACCATCATCATTCGCTACGTGCCGGACAAGCGCTGTATGGAGCTGAAGTCGCTGAAGGAATATCTGTTCGCCTACCGCAATCTGGGCATATTCCAGGAGAACATCGTCAATCAGGTGCTCGAAGATGTGGTGAAGTACGCGAGGCCGAAGTGGGCGGTGGTGGAAGGCGATTTCCGTCCTCGTGGCGGCATTGGGACGAAGGTTTTCGCGCGCTGGCCACGCAATAAAAAATAGATCGCAGGCGCCTGCCTGCTATGCTCTGCGGGAATGTTTGGGCTGCCCACGCCATCAGGCTCACGAGAAAAAGATGACCGCGCCACCATCTTCGGGTGGTGCATATATGACTGGGCAAATTCCGCTTACATAACTACTGCGGTGGGATTGCTGCCGATCTACTTCGCATCCGCGATCGTAGGTGTACATGGAGCGACCATCTTCGGCCGTACCTACCGCGCAGACACTCTGTGGGGATTTGCGGTGGGACTCGCCGGGGCGATCAGCTTTTTGTGCGCACCCGTGTTGGGCGCGATCGCCGATTTTTCCGCGTCGAAGAAGAAGTTCCTGACGGCTTTTGGATATTCCGGCGCGCTCTTCTGCGTACTTCTCTTCTTCACCCACACAGGCGATATCGTAAAGACCCTTCTTCTCTTTTTGCTTTCGCAAGTAGGCTTTGTGAACGGCAACGTCTTCTATGACGCGTTTCTTCCCCATGTGGCGAGCGAAGCCAAAATGGATGACGTTTCCGGCAAAGGGTATGCCTACGGATATGTTGGCGGCGGGTTGCAGTTTGCCATCGCGCTGGTTTTGGTTTCGTTGCACGCCAAGCTTGGGTTGAGCAGCGAACTGGCGGCGCGCATCGGGATTGCGATGGCGGGAGTATGGTGGGCAGGATTCACCATCTACTGCATGAGGTTTCTGAGCGAGGCCCCTGCAACTACTGCATTGCCGGAGGAGTTGCGCTCACATCCGCGGTGGGTGGCGTTTCTGTCGCTCGGCATCTCGCGCACATATCGCACAGCCCGGCGTGCCTTCCGATTCAAACACCTCATTATCTTCCTGCTTGCTTATATGACTTACAACGAGGGCATACAGACCGTGATCAACATGGCGACGATCTACGGAGCGAATGAACTGCATCTGCCTGCGTCGGCGTTGATGTTCACACTACTGATCATCCAGTTCGTGGCAATTTTCGGTTCGCTGGGATTCAGCAAGCTGGCTGACCGCTTCGGCACGCGTAAAGCGATCATCTTTGGACTGCTGATCTGGTCCGCGGTGGTGATCTACGCGTACTTCATCCACAGCACAAAAGAGTTTTTTGCGCTGGGCATGATCGTGGGACTCACGCTTGGCGGCACGCAGGCGCTCAGCCGCTCTTATTACGGGTCAATGGTGCCGGAAGAGGCGAGCGCGGAATTTTTTGGTTTCTATACGGTGTTCAGTAAGTTCTCTGCGATATGGGGGCCTTGGGCATTCGCGGTTATCACATATTTTTCGCACTCCGCGCGGACTGCGATCGTGTCACTGATAGCTTTCTTCATTGTTGGCCTCACACTTCTACTCTGTGTGGACGAAGAGAAAGCGCGGGCGGCGCGCACGCTCTGCGCTTTTTAGCCTCGCCTCCGATAGACTGAAAGTAATGCTTCTCTTCTTCTGGATCACCGGCGTGTTCCTGGCGGCAGTGTGGCTTTGGCAACTTGGAAATGTCCTGTTCGGCATGCCGGGGATCGTGGATGTATCCCTGCCCGCATGGGACGCTACCGCAGCAGAGCTGCCGCGACTCAGTGTCGTCGTTCCAGCGCGTAATGAGGCGGAACACATTCGCGCATGCTTAACGTCATTGCTTTCACTCGACTATCCGTCGATCGAGGTCATCGCCGTCAATGACCGTTCTACCGACGCGACCGGCTCGATCATGGGCGAGATTGCTTCCACCCCGCTTGCCGACGGCAAGTTGCACGTCATCCATGTGTCAGAACTGCCGGAGCGCTGGCTGGGAAAAACACATGCAATGTGGAAGGCAGCATCGCAGGCGACGGGCGACTGGATCCTTTTTACGGATGGCGACATACACTTCCGCACTGACGCGCTGCGACGGGTGATCGCTTACGCCGAAAAAGACCGTGCTGATCATGTTGTGCTGTATCCCACGATGATCATGGAATCGCCGGGCGAGCGCATGATGCTCAGCTATTTCCTGAACAACATCGCGTTCATCCACCGCCCGTGGAAAGTGTCAGATCCGAATGCGCGCGATTTTGTGGGCGCGGGCGCTTTCAACCTGATTCGACGATCGACGTATGAAGCCATTGGCACGTATGAAGCAATGCGGCTGGCTATTGTGGATGACCTGGCGCTTGGTAAGGCGGTAAAGGACCATCGCTTTGCGCAACGCGCTGTCCGAGGACCGGGCTTGGCTAGTCTGCATTGGGCGCGCGGGGCTATGGGAGTGGTGAACAATCTCACAAAGAATTTTTTCGCGTTGATGCGCTACCAGTGGATGATCTCATTGGCTGCGGTGCTGGGGGCGGCATTCGTCGGCTTAGCGCCATTGCTGGGGCTGATCTTTGCTCCGGGCATGGCCAAGCTGGGATTCGCGATCGCGTTGCTGGCCAACGCGCTTGTATATATAAGGATGGAATACTTCACGCGCGTCTCACCTATTTATTTCTTCACGCACCCAGTCGCAACAATCCTGGTGATGTACACGATGTTGCGATCAACTTTTGTGACGCTGTGGCATGGCGGCGTGATCTGGCGCGGGACGAAATACAGTCTGCAAGAATTACGGGGAAAGTAATCGCTACTTGGACGCAGCAGGCTGCGGGGGCAGTTTTTCAGTCTGGGCGAGTTCGGTAGGCGTATCTTTCTGGAAGGCGACGCGCAGGATGGAGGCGGCTGTCCACGGGATCACGAGCAGGCATCCGACGACGCCGATGCTGGCAAGCACGATTAGCAAGCGCGTGAGGTAATAAAGGGCCGTGTCCACGAAATCAGTATGAGCGTTCGCGCGCGCGTGCGCAAGTTGCGCATCGTTTGACCTGCTTTTGCCACTCGATTAACCTTTACAGTCCTGCAATCATTCTGCATCACAGAGAGAGCACATGCCTGCATTCAAGTTCAAAGGAGTGGACTTCGCCGAGTTCGATTCGCTGCTGAGCGAAGACGAACTGCTGGTCCGCGACAACACCCGCAAGTGGGTGGAAGAAAAGATCATTCCCATCATTGAGCAATGCAACCGCGAAGGACGATTTCCGCGCGAGCTGGTGCCGGAGATGGGCAGCCTGGGATTTTTTGGCGCCAACCTTAAAGGTTACGGGTGCGCGGGGATGTCCAACGTTGAATATGGTTTAGTCACGCAGGAGCTGGAGCGCGGAGATAGCGGACTGCGTTCGTTCGTGAGTGTGCAGTCGGCGCTGGTGATGTATCCGATCTATGCGTTTGGAAGTGACGAGCAGAAAAATACATGGTTGCCGCAACTGGCGAAGGGCGAGAAGCTGGGATGCTTCGGGCTGACGGAGCCGGACTTCGGTTCGAACCCCGGCGGCATGCGCACGCGTGCGAAGAAAGATGGCAATGACTACGTGATCAACGGCGAGAAGATGTGGATCACGTCGGGCTCGATCGCGGATATCGCCGTTGTGTGGGCGAAGGTGGAAGATGAAGACAACCGCGTGCGTGGATTCATTGTTGAGACGAACCGCAAGGGATTCAAAGCGGACGACGTGCATGGCAAGTGGTCATTGCGGGCGTCTGTGACCTCAGGATTGTCATTGCAAGATGTGCGCGTGCCCGCCACGAACATACTACCGAAGTCGGGCGGATTGAAGTCGCCACTGATGTGCTTGAACCAGGCGCGATATGGCATTGGCTGGGGTGGAATCGGCGCGGCCATGGCTTGTTATGACACCGCGCTGCAGTACGCGAAGCTGCGTAAGCAGTTCCACGATGAACCCATCGCTTCGCATCAGCTAGTGCAGCAGAAACTCGTATGGATGGTGACGGAGATCACCAAAGCACAATTGCTGGCCCTGCAGGTTGGCCGCTTGAAAGATAAAGACAAGGCACAGCACCAACACATTTCCATGATCAAGAAGAACAACGTGTGGATGGCGCTGGAGTGCGCGCGTATGGCGCGCGACATTTTGGGCGCGAACGGCATCGCTGACGATTACCCCATCATGCGGCACATGATGAACCTGGAGTCGGTGAAGACGTACGAGGGGACGCACGATATTCATACGTTGATCCTGGGCTCGAGCATCACCGGTATTGATGCGTTTTAGTGTCCGCTTCAGATCGCAAACTATTCGGAGGAACGATGGCGACAGCGTCTGACCTGATGCATCTTGAAGTGGAGCTCGCGCTGGAATTTGTGCGCGTGGTGGAAGAAGCGGCCGTCGAGTCCGCCAAGACGATGGGGCAAGGCGACGCGCCGAAAGCCGATGCCGCTGCGGTCAAGGCGATGCGTCGCGTGATGGACACGGTGCCGATGCATGGCACGATCGTGATCGGAGAAGGCGAGCGCGATGAGGCGCCGATGTTGTACATCGGCGAACATGTCGGCGCGAAAGAATTGGATGGTGTGCGGTATCCGGAAGTGGATATTGCGGTTGATCCGCTGGAAGGCACGAACCTGTGTGCGACTGGCGCGCCGAATTCCATCACGGTGCTGGCTGCTTCTGAACGCGGCGGGCTTCTCAATGCGCCGGATTGCTACATGGAGAAGCTGGTCGTCGGGCAGCCGAGTCGCGGCAAAGTCGATCTGGATGCGCCCGTGGCGGACAACTTAAAGGCGATCGCGAAGTCTCTGGACCGGAAGGTAGAAGACTTGGTGATCGTGGTGCTGGACCGTCCGCGGCACAAGAAGTTGATGGCGGATATTCGCGCCGCGGGAGCGAGGATTCATTTGATCGGCGATGGCGATCTGTCTGCCGGCATCACGGCGGCGGTGTTGGGAACCGGCGTACATGCGGTGATGGGTATCGGCGGCGCACCGGAGGGCGTGATCACCGCAGCCGCTATGAGGTGTTTGAATGGCGAGATCCTAGCGCGGTTGATCGTGGACACGCCTGAGCTTGAGCAGCGCGTGGCGCGCATGGGTATCAAAGACCCGAAAAAGATCTACCGCTCGGAAGACCTGGCGCCGGGCAAACATATCCTCTTCGCCGCAACCGGAGTGACTGACGGTTCCTTGCTGCGCGGTGTGCGATTCTTTGGCGACGGCACGCGCACGCAGTCGCTCATCATGACGCATGACACGGGCAAAGTGCGGTTCGTGGATAGCATCCATGTGAATCAGGGGCCGGAATTCAAGGTGCGGTTCTAGCGCGCTCGAGCTAGTGCTTCGCGAGGAAATCCATTAACAATCTATTTGCGTCGACGGGATTGTCAGCGTAGACGGCAGCGCCGGAGTTGGGCACGGTGGCGCGCTCAGCGTTGGGGATGCAAGCCGAGAGCACTCCAGCTATCTCCGCGCTGTTAGCGCTGCGCTTTTGTCCCGATAGGATGAGCGTCGGCGCACTGATCTTCTTTGCGGTTGTGCAAGTAAAATTCGGTGCAGCGGCATCAAATGTTTGCGCGTGGAGCGCATTGCCGTTTTGCTTCTTGCGGAATTGCTCTTCTGTGCTGAGGCTGCCCCACGATTGATACCCAAGCCAATCTACATATACCTGCACGCCTTTTTCCGGCTTGTCTTTGGTCAATGGCTTGCGGATGATGTCGTAGATCTCTTCGCGCGCGTAACGAGAGCGCTGCGCCATGGTGGTGTCGAGAAGCGCTTCGTATGCGGGCTCGCTGATGACGAGTGAACGGATCAGCTCGGGATGTTCGGCGGCTACTAGGCCGGCTATTGAGGCACCGTATCCGAAGCCAACGAGGCGCACGGGGCCGATGTTGAGTCCGCGCACGAAGTCGGCGAGATCTTTGGCATTGATATAGTACGAATAGTCGCGCTCCTTCCCCGTGGAATGGTTCGGATAGTGATATCGCCGGCTGTAGGCGATGACGTGATAGCTCTTTGAAAGCGCGGTGAGTTGCGGGGCCCAGAAGCGGTAGTCACCAAGGGTGTCATGGACTAGGACGACGGGCGGACCTTGTCCGCGCTCGATGTAGGCGAGCTCGGTGCCGTTGAGGAATGCGACTTTTGCGCCGTCAACGTTGAGGGCGGTGGGCTCGATGGATGTTGGCGGCTGGTCCATCGGGCGTGCTTGTGACGTTTGGGTCCGGGGAGCCGGAGATTGGCTTTGAGCTGGGGCGGAGGTTTGCGCTGCCGCCGGCTGAGGCTGCTGTACTGTGGGTTCCGATGTGCCTTGCACTATGGGACGCGCAACGGTGGGAGGCGTCGGGTTCTGGTCTGGTGGCCGCGAGATCGGCTTCGCCGGCTCTTCTGCGTGGGCAACCGCTTGAGGATTTCTCGATGGATTGCTAGGCGCGAGGCTCTTCGCTATCGGAGCTTTGAATTCGGTAATCACCGTCTGGAATTCGCGCGTGCCTGCATTCTCTATCCAGAACGATGAGCCTGGTTCGTGTCGCACTGTTCCGGCTTTCACATCAAAAGCGCCTAGGTCTTGTCCATTGAGATTGACTTTGATCTTGCCATCAGTCGCACAAACATTGATTCGCTCATTTAGCGCGACGGTGTCAGTCTTCTCTCCTGGTTGCAGCGTTATGCGAATCACGCGCACGCGCTCGTCTTCGAATTCGACATGCATGTGCGCTGCATCTGCGAGAGGCGTCTGCGCGACCACACGAAGCATCGCAACGAGCAACATCGCCAGGATGGGGACTACTCTTTTCATCTGATTTCAGGCGGAAAGGATAGCACGCTGCTCTGATCACACCACCGCAGACTCTATGGTGACTATCTTTTTCAGTTGTCCGCAGGCGGCGTAGATGTCACGGCCGCGGGGGCGGCGGATGTAGGCAGGAATACCGGCAGCACGGATGGCATTTTGGAACTCATGCACGCGGCTGTCGGAAGGAGTGTGAAACGGGATCTCCGGCCCGGAATTCCAAGCAATAAGATTTAACTTTACGCGGTCGGGCGGTTTGCCCATAGACTTTACGATGCCGACCACTTCTTGAGCGTTCTCGGGAGAATCGTTCTCACCCTCCAGTAGAACGTATTCAAAGGTGATGTTCTCACGGCGGCGAAGTGGGAAAGCCTTAGCGGCTTCGATAAGAGCGTTGATGTCCCATTTTTTATTGATGGGGATGAGATTGGTGCGCTTGGCATCGTTGGAAGCGTTGAGTGAGATCGCCAACTTCGGCCGTATCTCTTCTTGTCCCAAGTCAGCGATGCGCGGCACTATTCCAGAAGTGGAAACCGTCATTCGCGATTCCCCGATGCGCACGCCTCGTACTAGCAGACGAACAGACTTGATGAAGTTGTCATAGTTATTGAACGGCTCGCCTTGGCCCATAAAGACGATGTTCACGCGCTCCTTGGCCATATCCACTTGGTGATCGTTAAGAACAGCAGTGATCTGCCCGACTATCTCGCCCGGAGTGAGATTGCGTTTCAAGCCGAGTAGGGCCGTCATGCAAAACTTGCAGTTCACCGCGCAGCCTACTTGGCTCGATACGCAGATCGTAGCGCGACGAAACCGAGTGGGAGCGGTCTCTTCTTCACCGGCTTCAGTGCCGTCGCCGGCTTCGCCATCGTCACCATCCGGCATCCACACGGTTTCTACGCTCTGCCCGTCAGAAAAACCGATCAAGTAGCGGATGGTGCCGTCGCGCGAGACGAATCTCTGGTCAACCCTGGCGCCGGTAATGGCGATTCCGTCTGTTTGCATCTTCTCGCGTAAATCTTTGGGAAAGACTGTCAGTTGGTCAAGGGAAGTGATTCGCTGCTTGTAGATGCCGTCGTAGAGCTGCTTGGCGCGGTAGGGTTTTTGGCCGTAGTTTTCCACCAGCTTTGTAAGCTCTTGAATATCAAGGCCTAATAAGTATTGAACGGCATGTTTCATTCAGCATCCAACAAAAAAGCGCGGCACTTCGGCTTTCTTAAGTCTAGCATTTGCCTGCGTAACTGTTTGAAAGCAAACAGCCAATAGCGGCGAATGCCATAACCGCATCCTTGTGTAAGAATAGAGATAGTCCGCCATGGTAGCCGCCCCTCGTAGCATTAAAAAGAACGTCTTGCCTAATGGCCTGACCATCCTCACCGAGCGCATGGAACATATCCGCTCAGTGGCCATCGGAATTTGGCTAAAGGCCGGTTCACGGCATGAAGCACCCGAAGTGAACGGCATCTCTCACTTCGTGGAACACATGGTCTTCAAGGGCACGCGCAACCGCACCGCGCAAGATATTGCCCGGCAGATGGATTCCATCGGCGGCAACATGGACGCCTTCACCGGGAAAGAGACCATCTGCTTCAACGCGAAAGTGCTGGACGAACATCTTCCCGTCGCGATCGATGTGCTGAGTGACATCGTGCTTAATCCGCTGTTTGAGGCCAAAGACATCACGCGCGAAAAAGGCGTGATCCAGGAAGAGATAAAGATGGATGAAGATAATCCTGACTATCTCGTCCACGAGATATTCACGCAGAATTTTTACAAGGGTCATCCACTGGGGAAGCCGATACTTGGAACGAATGAGACGGTGAAGCGCTTGAATCAGGAGTCCGTGCGGAGCTTCTATTCAGACAGGTTTGCTCCGGAGAACCTGGTGATCTCAGCCGCTGGTAGCCTAGACCACGAACAGTTCGTACAACTGGTGAAAAGCCGCTTTGCGGATCTTAAGCGCTCCGGCGAGCAGATCAAAGAAGAAGCACCTGAGACCTTTTCCAAGATCACTACGCGAAATAAAAAATCGCTGGAGCAGGTGCAGATATGCATGGGGGTGCCGTCGCCACACATCTCCCATGAACAGCGCTATGTCTCCTACGTTTTGAGCACGCTTCTTGGCGGCGGAATGAGTTCGCGCCTGTTCCAGAACATTCGTGAGGAAAAGGGATTGGTCTATTCCATCTACAGTGACTTGAATCCTTATCGAGACACGGGCTGCATGTGTATTTATGCAGGCACGTCGGCGGAGTCGGCGCCGAAGGTCGTAAGCGAAGTAGTGAACGAATTCCGGCGACTGAAGAACGACAGAGTGTCTGACGAAGAACTGCGCCGCGTGAAGGACCAGCTGAAAGGCAATCTGATGTTGAGCCTTGAATCCTCCACGGCGCGCATGTCAAACCTCGCCCGGCAGGAAATGTACTTTGACCGCTTCTTTGATTTAGACGAAATCATTGAACGCGTCGAAGCGGTCTCATCGGACGACCTTACGGCCCTGGCCAACACCATGTTTCAGACTGATAAGACCGCAGTCACCATCCTCGGCAATCTGGATGGCATGAAATTAAGCCGCGAAGCTCTCGCCTTCTAGCGGGATTGACAATTCCTGTCTCCCGATTCTGACGAAAATTGTCATTCTCAGACATACTATCCGTGCCGTACCGGGAAAAATGGATATCGCATCAAGAGGTTGTTCTTAGGTAACTCCCTTTTTGCTCAAATCCTTACGCAAACGGCACCCGAAGTCCTTTTCTTTTGGGCACTTGATTGCATATTTGTAAAGTGTTGTTAAGCGAACCCGATAAACAATTGGAAGTTTAAAAAGAGGAGACTTATTCAAAATGCGTAAACAAAAAGGTTTTTCACTCATCGAATTGCTGATCGTTGTGGCGATCATCCTGATCATCGCCGCCATCGCCATCCCGAACCTTCTGAAGGCACGTATCGCCGCCAACCAGGCTTCCGCCGTGGGTTCGTTGCGTACCATCGTGACCTCTGAAGTCGGTTATCAGTCCAGCTACGGCACCTATTCAGCGACACTGGGCGCATTGGGCGGCGCGCAGCCCTGCACTTCCAGCTCAACTACCGCTTGCTTGATCGACCAGACCTTGGCGACGGCGACTGCGGCTGCCACGCCGAAGAGCGGCTACTACTTCACCTACACCCCGGCTGCTGGTAACACGGCTTTCACCGTCGTGGCTGAGCCGGCTGCTCCCGGACAATCGGGTGACATGCACTACTTCACCGACAACTCGGGCGTGATCCGCTTCAATGCAAGCGCCACTGCCAAAGTTTCGGACGCGGCCCTGCAGTAGGCCCGCACGACAGAAAAAAAGGGGCAAGGGCGAAAGCCTTTGCCCTTTTAAGCTGCGGAAAGCTTCGGAGTGACAATTTTCGCGGCGCCTTAATAACAAAAAGTGTCATTCACGCAAGAATCTGCCGTAGTAAGATTTACATGAATTCTATTAAATAATTGATGAATAAAGACTTGCCTTGGACTAATCTCGTTTTAAGATGGATTTCAAAGTGGTAATACAAGTGCTTTATTATCGGGCGGAGACTGGGTCTTTTGCTCAGATACCAACTGAAAGAGGAGAATTGAATAATGCGTAAACAAAAAGGTTTTTCACTCATCGAACTGCTGATCGTTGTGGCGATCATTCTGATCATCGCCGCCATCGCCATCCCGAACCTTCTGAAGGCACGTATCGCTGCTAACCAGGCTTCGGCCGTAGGTTCGCTGCGTACCATCGTGACCTCTGAAGTCGGTTATCAGTCCAGCTACGGCACCTATTCAGCTGACTTGGCGTCTTTAGGCGGCGCGCAGCCTTGCACTTCCAGCTCAACGACCGCTTGCTTGATCGACCAGACCTTGGCCGGCGCCACTGCGGCTGCTACGCCGAAGAGCGGCTACTACTTCACCTACACCCCGGCTGCCGGCAATACGGCTTTTACCGTTGTGGCTGAGCCGGCTGCTCCTGGACAATCGGGTGACATGCACTACTTCACCGACAACTCGGGCGTGATCCGCTTCAATGCAAGCGCCACCGCCAAAGTTTCGGACGCGGCCCTGCAGTAGCCTGCTTCAAACAGATACGAGAGGCCCCAAATCACCGGGGCCTTTTTTTACAATCGGTGGCAGGTGCTTGGTTCGATAACAACGGAAACTCTATAAGAGAGAATTTCGGGTATAAACTCTCGGGAAAGCCAAAACTATGATGACGAAACGAATGACGCGCGGTTTCTCTTTGATCGAACTGTTGATCGTGGTCTCCATCATCCTGATCATCGCGGCAATCGCCATACCCGGGTTGCTGAAGGCGCGCATTGCCGCAAACCAGTCTTCGGCCGTCGAATCATTGCGCACCATCCTGACGGCAGAATCCTCCTACATGACCACCTACGGCAACTACGCTCCCACTATTCTCGCGCTCGGCAGCCCCGCAGCTTGTGTGCCGGGAACGCCGCCCACTTCGACGCAATTTTGTTTTATTGATGCGACCCTGGCCGCCGCGACCACAGCGGCCACCGGCAAGAGCGGCTACTATTTTGTTTATGCCCCGGGAGCGGGAAACGTCACATTCACGATCAACGCCGAGCCTGTGAATCCTGGACAGACCGGCGACGTTCACTATTTCACCGACCAATCATTGGTCATCCGCTTTAACGGCTCGGCTACCGCCGCGGTGACTGATCCCGCGATACAATAAGCCCGCTGTCATTGCATTCTTTTCCGAGTCGAGAAACGCTGGAATCTGACTGACCGATGAGTGCGATCGAGATATCGAATCTCGCGAAAACCTATCAAGTAGGCTTTTTCCGGAAGGCGGAAAAAGCGGCCCTAAAGAATCTGACTCTTGAGGTGCGCCAGGGAGAGATCTTCGGTTACCTCGGTCCCAACGGCGCGGGCAAGACCACAACGCTGAAGCTCTTGATGGGGCTGATGTTCCCCACCTCGGGAAGCGCCACGATCCTCGGCAGAGCAATCTCCGACCCGCAGGTAAAGCAGTCCATCGGTTTTCTTCCCGAACAACCGTACTTCTATGACTATCTCACCGCGCGCGAACTCCTGGAGTACTACGCTTCCCTCTCCGCCGTGCCGGCAAAAGAACGCAGCAGCCGCGCGCAAAAAATGTTGGACCGCGTCGGTTTAGGCGGGGCAGCGAACACGCAACTAAGAAAATTTTCAAAGGGCATGCTGCAGCGCGCTGGCATTGCACAAGCCATCATTCACGATCCTGAGATCGTTTTCCTCGACGAACCCATGTCGGGCTTAGACCCGATTGGCCGTCGCGAAGTCCGTGACCTTATCCAGGAACTGAATGACGAAGGCAAGACGGTTTTCTTTTCCACCCACATCCTTTCTGACGCCGAGACGCTATGCGACCGCGTTGCGGTGCTGAATCGCGGTGAGCTGCAGGGTGTCGGCGTGGTAGCGGATCTTTTGGCGGAAACCGTAGGCAAGCGAGAAATCATCTGGGAAGGCGCGTCAACAGCGCTTGATGCCTTAGGCACCAAAGTGAAGATTGTAGGTGACATCGCGCGCACCGTCATAGATGATCGGCAAGCCGACGCCGCCATTGACGCTATTCGTCATGCGGGCGGAAGGTTGAAATCGCTGATGCCCGTGCAGGGAGCGCTGGAAGACTACTTTCTGAAACATACAGAACCGGGCGCCATTGCAGAGGTCAAATCAGAATGACCACTTCGCGTGTCGGCCACATCGCTTACAACACCTTCCGCGAAGCAGTACGCGACCGCGTCCTATATAACCTTGTTTTTTTCGCATTGTTATTGCTGGCATCTACACCACTCTTCGGGAAGATCTCCATCGGACTCGAACGGATCGTGCTGGTGAACCTCGGGCTCACTGCCGTAACCATCTTCGGCATGCTGATATCGATATTCATTGGCATCGGCTTGGTCTCAAAAGAAATTGATAAGAAGACCCTTTATACCGTGCTCTCGCGGCCTGTACGCCGCTGGGAATTCATTCTGGGCAAGTACTTCGGCCTAGGACTCACCCTACTGGTCAATACGCTTTTTATGGCGGTGGGATTCTTCGCGGCACTACTTTACATCGAGCACGGATTTCAACGCTCTGACGTGCAACTACTCTGCGCTTTGTACTTCATCATGTTGCAGTTCATGGTTATTGTCGCCATAACCTTGCTGTTCTCTTCTTTCAGCTCCCCCATGCTTTCCGCATTGTTCGCTTTTGGATACTTCGTGATCGGCAATTTTGCAGAAGAGTTGCGCGGCGCTGCGAACCTGCTGGATGGCGTTTCGCGAGCCATCGTGTTGGGTATCTCTTATCTCGTTCCGAACTTCACGGCGATGAACGTCATTTCGCAGGTAGCGCATTCTGAAGGCATCACCGGCGCCTTGCTATTGCAGAATTCGCTTTACGCGATACTTTATTCCGCGGCGGCATTGAGCGCGGCGGTCCTGATCTTCGAGAATCGCAACCTGAAATGAGCTCCACCACTGCCATTGCGAGAAATTCCGTCACGCGGATCTGTGCTGTCATCTTGGTCCTCACGCTTGGCGCTTCTGCATGGCTCGCCTATCGGCTTGATGTCTCCCGCCGAGAGGTTCCCTCGCAAGAGGTTCTATACCTGCAAACGCCTCGCGCCGTGAAATACATCAGCTTGGGCTATACCGGCCTTGCAGCGTGTATTTATTGGACGCGGGCCGTGCAATACTTCGGTGAAAAGAACGTCGCCAAGTCTAAACGCTTTGATCTGCTGCAACCCCTGCTGGACCTCACAGTGTCACTTGATCCGCATATGGTACCTGCGTACGAGTTTGGGGCAATCTTTCTGGCGCAAGCGCCACCTTACGGCGCTGGAATGCCCGACGCAGCCGTGAAGTTTGTAGAGCGCGGGATCCATGACAATCCCAGCGACTGGCGGCTCTACTATCACTTGGGATTCATCCAGTACATTGAGAGGCACGATTACAAAGCCGCAGCGGACGCATTCACCCGCGCCAGTGATGTCGCCGGTCATCCCGCATGGATGAATGCCATGCCTGCATTGATGAGCCAACGCGCGGGGGATATTGAGACTGC
>JAICWB010000321.1 GCA_025935035.1 Terriglobales bacterium | reverse complement strand
CTGTTTCGCAGCGACAACGGCGGCAAGGACTGGTATGAGGTTGAAGGACTGACGCAGCATCCCACCAGCGATAAATGGAATGCAGGTGGCGGCGGCAAGAAGGTGCATGCCATCCTTCCGGATCCGTGGACTGCCGGGCGTATCTACGTCGGCATCTCGGCCGCCGGATGCTTCCGCTCGGACGATGACGGCAAGACATGGAAGCCATTCAACAAAGGCGTGCTCGCGGATTTCCAGCCCAATAAATTTCCTGAGTTCGGCCAGTGTGTGCACTCAATGGGCATGAGCCCGACGCAGAAAGGCATGCTGTTCCAGCAGAACCATTGCGGCGTGTACAGCACGGAGGACGGCGGCGCGAATTGGATCGATCGTTGCAAAGGATTGCCTTCGCGATTCGGCTTTCCCATGGCCGTGGACAAGCACGAGAAGCAGACCATCTATGTGATCCCAGAGAACGGCGCGGAACGCAGATATGTATGCGACGCTAAGCTGGTCGTCTATCGCTCGACCAACGGCGGCGCGAAGTGGAAGAAGCTGACTAAAGGACTGCCGCAGGAGAACGCGTACACGCAAGTGCTGCGCCACGGCATGACGACCGACCCTGTGGACGACACGGGCGTCTATTTTGGCACGACCGTCGGCGAACTCTACTATTCGCGCAATGGCGGAGACTCCTGGCAAACGATGGCGACTCATCTTCCGCCGATCCTGGCGGTGAACGCGTACGCGGTGTAGCCAGCATCGAGCAGTTAGCACCGAGCATCGAGTGACTGCTGGTTACGTTTGGTATGGATGGCGTCGTGAAACGGGGGCGGTTGGTGAGCTGCCAAGTTTGCGCAGAGCGGTCACCGTTTTACTGATGTCGCCGGATTGAAAGAGGCGAATGCCCGCGATACCCGCCGCTCCGGCTTCAACGCACGCTCCAGCGTTTTCGAGAGTCACTCCGCCCATCGCCAAAACCGGCATGCGCGAGCTGGCGGCGATCTCGCGTTGCGCGATGCGGCGCAAAGCTTCAATTCCCACTCCGCTCGCACCATTCTTTTCAAATACGGGTGCGAAGACGGCAAAGTCTGCCCCATGCGATTCGGCGAGCGCGACTTCTTCGAGTGAATGGCAGGAGGCAGCAGTCGTTGCTTTGTCGACCCCGCATTTCGCAAAGATGACACGAGCGTCGCTCGCCGCCACGTCCCCTCGCGACCGCAGGTGCACGCCGTCAGCTCTTACCGCAATGGCAACATCGATGCGCGAGTTGATCAGCAGCTTCGTTGTCGAGCTATTCTTGCGGACTTCTGCCACCGCACGGGTAGCGAGTGACTCCAGATCGCGAGCCGATAAGTCTTTTTCACGAAGCTGGATGTAGTCCACGCCCCAGCGGGCGCATTCACCGATACGCGTGATCAGTGCCGCTTGGCGGACAGGTTCGTCGCCGGGAAACTGACTGCGGTCGCTGATGTAGTAGAGGAGCAGCCAGATACCTCGGGGGCTAAAGCCCACATCTCGTTAACAATCTTAAATGCATGCCTGTAAGACCTGCTCATACGCCTAAGATTTTGTCTCCTGAACGAGCCAGTATGCGCGAATAGATTCGCATCCAACCAATGTGACCTTGACCGGCCAATTCGTGTCTCTCCTCATCCTGGCCATTCCAGTGGCCTGTGTCAGTTGGACGGTCACGCACGAAGAGGTCTTTCGTGAGCCGCGTGAGTTCTGCAAGGACCGTAGCGAGCGTTGCCGTCGCTTACTGGAGCGAAAATTCTTCTACCTGTTTACCTGCGAATACTGCTTCAGTCATTACATCTCAGCGGCATTCATCTGGCTGACGGGCTATCAGCTCCTATTTGACGGGTGGCGCGGATATCTCATTTCATGGCTGGCGCTGGTCTGGGTGGCCAACATTTATATGAGTATCTTTGGCCGCCTGCGGTTGGACATCAAGAGTGAGCGCATCGAGATCGAGAAAGTTCAAGAAGAGGTGAAGGCCATTAAAGAGGAGAACGGCACTTCAACCCCCTCCAAAAAGCCAGGGTCGCCTAACCGCCCACGACTTGTGTAGGATTACCTCCTCATTAATTCTAGGAGGAACCGCGTGAGATCTCCCCTTCGAACGCTTTCGAGTCTTCTTTTTTTTGTCCTTATCGCCGCAACTGCATTTTCCCAAGTCCAGCCGGAACTTTTGCAGGCGCTGAAATGGCGTGGTATTGGCCCATATCGTGGTGGGCGCACCAAGACCATTGTCGGCGTACCCGGAAGGCCGAGCGAGTTTTATATCGGCGTGGTCAACGGCGGCGTTTGGAAGACGGATGATTTTGGCCGCACGTGGCGACCGGTATTTGATTCCCAGCCTACCGGCTCCATCGGGACTATCGCAGTCGCGCCGTCCGATCCCAACATTATCTATGTCGGCAGCGGCGAGGGTCTGCATCGTCCGGACCTCAGTGTGGGCGACGGTATCTACAAGTCCACCGACGCGGGCAAAAGTTGGACGCATCTGGGACTGCGCGACGGCCAGCAGATCCCGCAGATCGCAGTCGATCCGCGCAACGCCGATCACGTTCTGGTGGCGGTCGCCGGGCATCCGTACGGACCGAACGAAGAGCGCGGCATCTTCCGTTCCACAGATGGCGGCAAAACATTCACCAAGACCTTATATAAGGATGAGAACGTTGGCGGCGCGGACGTCAAAATGGACCCGTCAAATCCAGACACGGTCTATGCCGCGCTGTGGGAGGCGCGCGAAGGCCCGTGGGAGAATGCCGCGTGGAACGGCGCGGACGGCGGTATCTATAAATCGACCGACGGCGGCCAAACGTGGAACCAGCTCACCGGAGGATTGCCGCAAGGCATCATTCAAGCGTGGATCGCCATTGCGCCCAGCAATCCT
>JAICWB010000064.1 GCA_025935035.1 Terriglobales bacterium | reverse complement strand
CTGGTACTGATCGACGGCCGCAGTGTGTTTACTCCGCTTTTTGCGGGCGTGTTCTGGGACCAGCAGGACGTAGTGATGGAAGACATCGATCGCATCGAAATCATCCGCGGCCCCGGTGGCACGATCTGGGGACCGAACGCCGTTAACGGGGTGATCAACATCATCACTAAAAGCGCAGAGGACACCCAGGGCGGACTCCTATCGGTCACCGCCGGCGATGTAGATCGCATCATCGGAGCGGCGCAGTACGGTGGAACGACCGGTAAAGGCTTTGCATACCGCGTCTACGGTAAAGGATTCGCACGAGACCACCAGTTTCACCCGGACGGCCAGAACTATGACGACTGGCAACAAGAACGTGGAGGATTTCGGGCTGATTGGACGCGCAATGATCACGACACCTATACGGCAGAGGGGGACATCTACCGCGGAGATTCACCGCGCATCGTCGGGTTGGGAACTCTCAGCCCACCTACGTTTGCGCATGAAGTGCTGACTGACGATCAACTCAGTGGCGGGAATGTTCTGATGCGCTGGCGGCGCGCTGTCTCGGAAGACTCGAACATCTACCTGCAAGCGTACTTTGACCGTACAGTGCGCACCGGAATGCAGTTCGACGATGCGCGCAATACTTTTGACATTGATTTTCTACACCGACTGACGGTCGGTGGCCGAAACACGCTCAGCTATGGCGCTGGGTTGAGATGGAGTCCGTATCACTTCGGCCAAGTAAGTCAGGAAGTGAGCATTACCCCATCCCTTGCTACGGACCACTTTCATAGTGCGTTCCTACAAGATGAATTTCAGCTTTTGCCGAAGCTGATATCCATCACGCTGGGCATCAAGCTGGAACACAATAATTTCAGCGGCTTTGATGCGCAACCAACTGCTCGCGTGTTGTTCACCCCGCGCCAACATCAGACTTTTTGGGCGGCGATCACCCGCGCCGTGACCACGCCCTCGCTGTTGGAAGAAGGTTTTAACTTAACTGGAGTGGTCAGCGTGGCCCCACCGATATTCTTGCGAGTCTCAGGGAACCCGAACTTCCGGTCAGAGAGCCTGACAGGTTTTGAAGGTGGGTATCGGCAATTGTTCAAGAAGACGGTATATCTAGACATCGGGGTCTTCCACAATATTTATCGCGACTTGCAGAGCTTTGGCGCGGCGACGGTTGAGGTGGAGAACGCACCGCCACCCACGCATACGGTGCTCGACATCCCTTTCGCGAACGGCATCGGTGGCGCGACAGACGGATTCGAGATAGCGCCAACCTGGAATCCATGGCACTGGTGGCGGTTAGCTGGGTCTTACTCGTTCGTAACGGCCGGAATGCACGCCGCGGGCGGTGCGTCTGACATCAGTTCCACCGGCTCTATCGCGACTTATGAGGGCTCCAGCCCCAAGCATCAGTTTGAAGTGCGGTCGTACTTTACTCTGCCGCACGGCTTTGAGGTTGACCAAGCCTATCGCTACTACACTTCAATCCCCGGACAGGGGCTTGGCGGCTACCAGACCGCAGATACCCGCATCGGCTGGAACTTCCGCAGATTGCAATTATCCATTGACGGGCAAAACCTGTTGCAGCCTACGCACTTCGAATGGGGAACGGGAGATCCGAACCAGGTTCCCATGGGCATCCGCCGCGCAGTTTACGGTAGGGCGGTGTGGACGAGCAATAAATGAGCATTGCCAGAGCCCAGCACTGCCG
The DNA here is from genome assembly GCA_025935035.1 of Terriglobales bacterium. GTDB lineage: Bacteria > Acidobacteriota > Terriglobia > Terriglobales > Acidobacteriaceae > JAICLA01. The sequence goes on along the minus strand of JAICWB010000064.1, from coordinate 11,990 downwards.
CACTCTTCTCTTCGTCGCATTGGCCGCATCGGTATCCTTCTCGTTTGCCCAAACGAAGGTCACTGAGTACCAGGTAAAGGCCGCATATCTTTATAACTTTGGAAAATTTGTGAACTGGCCCGACACCCAGGCCAATCGTCCTATTTTCAACATCTGTATTCTGGGACAAGATCCCTTTGGCGCGGACCTTGACGGCGTACTTACGAATGCTACGATCGGGGGCAAAAGGGCTTCGCCGAAACGCATAACTGACACTTCCGCCGCTCAGGGCTGCCAGATCGTGTTCATCTCTTCCAGCGAATCCGGCAAGCTCGACCGGATCTTACCGGCGCTCGACAAGCTGCATGCACTTACTGTCAGTGACATGCCTCGCTTCCTGGACCACAACGGCATGATCCAGTTCGTGATGGATTCGGGCCGAGTCCGATTTGAAGTAAACCTAGCGGCAGCTGACACCGCGGGCCTTGGGTTCAGTTCACAGCTCCTTAAAGTCGCCTCGTCTGTTAAACGCAGCGAAAAGAAGGGAGAGTAGCGCGTGTCTGCGAACGACTACCCGATCTTCAGGCGACTGACTCGCATGAACATGCTCGCCAGCACTCTTGCGCTTGTTGTAGCTTGTACCGCCTTCCTTGCTTACGATGTGTTTCTTTTCCGCGAGGGTTTGCTGCGGAACTTGAACGTGCAGGCGCAAATCATCGGCTCCAATAGCGTTTCCGCTTTGACGTTCAACGATCCAAAGTCAGCGCAGAGCACTTTGTCTGCTCTGTCACTCTCATCCAACATCATCTCTGCCGGTATCAGCACGCCGGATGGTCAACGCTTCGCGCATTATTCACGCACGGGCGGCGCCGAATTGGTACAGGTTCCCGCTCTCGCGGCGGGTAATGATGAGGCACATTGGTTCGGTCTCAACGAAGTTGTAGTGGTACATACGATCGTTTTTCAGGGTGCGAACGTCGGAACGGTTTACATCCAGTCAGATCTCAATCGCTTCTATGCGCGGGTGTGGCAATACGTGCTGATACTGGCGCTCATATTGTTCGCGTCCTTATTCGCCGCACGGTTCATCTCCGCTTACTTTGGTAAAGCCGTGGCCCAGCCGATCGCCGCCCTTTCTGAGACGGCGCAAACGGTGTCACGGCAAAAAAACTATTCCATCCGGGTGATGGATTCTGGCGCCGGCGGCGAGGTCAGTGTGCTCATTCGAGCATTCAATGAAATGCTTGAGCAGATCCAGCGACGCGATGATGAGTTGCAGGGCGCGCGGGTGGGCCTGGAAAAACGAGTAGAGGAGCGCACACGTCAGCTTGTCGCGGCTAACCGCGAACTGGAAGCATTCTCTTACTCTGTGTCGCACGATCTGCGCAATCCTCTCGAGACCATAAGCGGCTTCTCTTACCTCCTACTGCAAGAATACGGAGACAAACTGGGTCCGGCAGGGAAGGCCAACCTGCAAGAGGTCAACGATGCGACGAAGCGCATGGCGCAGTTGATCGACGACCTTCTTGCGCTCGCTCATGCCAGCAGTACGGCGATGCACCGAGAAAAAGTTGATCTTACGCAGATGACTAAAAGCATTAAAAGTGAATTACAGCGTCGGCAGCCAGAGCGGGATGTCAGCTTCGTGATCTCAGAATGCGTGAGCGCCGAAGGCGATTCCAGTCTTCTGCGGGTGGTGATGGAGAACCTTCTCAACAATGCCTGGAAATACACTTCGGGGCGGGAGAAAGGGCGGATCGAGTTCGGGTGCAAGCAAGAGTCTGGCACGACCGTCTATTATGTTCGCGACAACGGTGCCGGCTTTGATCCCGAAAACATTGACCGCTTATTCAAACCGTTCCAGCGTTTGCATTCCAAGTCGGAGTTTCCCGGTACCGGCGTGGGGCTTGCGACCGTGCAACGCATCATCCATCGGCACGGTGGAGAGATCTGGGCCGAAGCGAAAGTCGGCGAAGGGGCGGCTTTTTACTTCATACTGCAACCGGAACTAGCCGCGCGGCAGTGGGCATGAGCGTTGAGAAAGATTTATTCAAAGAATATGGCGGGGACGACGGGACTCGAACCCGCGGCCTCTGCCGTGACAGGGCAGCGTTCTAACCAACTGAACTACGTCCCCACTTTGTGAAGTGGTTGCACTTGAGCTCTGGATTTGTAGGGTGAGCTGTGCGATCTGATTGTTACGCTATGGCTTGTCAGTGCCTAGCGGTACCGATGCGAATGGTGGGCAGTGTAGGACTCGAACCTACGACCCCCTGCTTGTAAGGCAGGTGCTCTAACCAGCTGAGCTAACCGCCCCGCCTAATCTATTATAGAGGTCCCGCCGCAAAAATCACGTTCGGGATTTCGGCAGCAGGCTCCCGTTCGGCATTCGCCTCATTCACGCCTGCTAACCGCCTCAACTTGTAAGGCAGGTGCTCTAACCAGCTGAGCTAACCGCCCGAAGCATTTCGTGCTCGTCGGTACTCTTTGAGTATAAGTGATTCAGTCCGATGCGGCAAACTTGCCGGCAGAAACCCGGGGCTAGAAGCCGGCGTCCACTTCAAACTCCCAGGCTTCCAATAGGTCTTGCGGCACGAACTTGCTGTTGCGGTTCTTGCGCACCCAATCTTTCAACTGCGGCGAGTTCGCGTATTCAGATGGTTTTAATCCGAGCTTGTTGACCACACCTTCGAAAGACGTAGGGACAACCGGCGCCGGCGTGGCTGACGCCTTTCCCCAATTCGGATTTCCTCGAGCTTTTGCGGCTGCCATATTTTTATTAGATGCCGAGTCACCGCGAAACGGAATGCTCAGATTTGCGTTCGACTCGACGCGCAATAATAGTACCGCAGATGGGTGCACAAAAAAACGAGTGAGACATTTATGTTCTCACTCGCCATTGCTGCGAAGCTTTCAATTCGCGGTGCCAGTGATCGCATTCATCAAGATCGCGCGTTGTTCCTCTTCTACGGCCACGAATTCAAGTCCGTAACGAAAGCCGTTGCGATTGCTCACTTTGGCAGAAAAGGTGATGCGTGGCTGCCCGTAGCGGCGGACGAGTTCCACGACCACATTGTCATCCACGTTGAGATCAACGGGAAGGTAAGTGCCCATGCCGCCTTCGCTCACGTCGTGTCCCTGGCCGTCGATCTGTTCAGTATCTTTTCCGCGAGAATAAGTCACGCGGACGCGTACATCGATCTTGGTGCGTTCCCAGCGACGCTCGCAGCGGGCTTCGGCGGTTACTTGCGGTGCGTTGTCCAAGTTAAGAATGTCGTCGTCGAACCATGCGATGGCGTGAGTACTCATAAGACATTGTCCCTATTACAGATTTGTGTCTCCCAAATCATTGGCGTATTCCAATGCTCATGTTGGGATCGGAGGAATTCTTGGCTTTCTTTTCGAGGTCCGTCAGGCGGCAAGAGGTATCACGCAGGCGGCTGGAGAGCGTAAGAGCGATGGAACGATAGAAGCGAGAGCCCAGATGCGGGAATGCCAGGAATATCTCACGCATACTCTCAACGTCTACGGCATCCGCTACGACGACATCTTCCGCGATGACGGACGCGCTGGCGGGGGAGGCCTCCAGCAGTGTCATCTCACCGCAAACATTGCCGCCGCGAAGCGTGGCGAGGTTGGTGTTGCCGCGCTGGACACGCACACTGCCCGTGCGGATCATGTAGAACGCGGGGCTAGGCTGGCCTTCACGAATCAGCGGCTCGCCTTTGTCAAATGTCACAGGCTTGGCCTTGCTCATGATCAGAGCGTGGTCATTGTCTGTCAGATACTTCATGTTCTGCGCCAAAGCCTCGTTACGGGCCAAGGGAGAACCTGCCGGCTTCACCATGAAGGGCCGGGTAAATTGCTCGACTGTAGGTATGGTTGACATGACTGTTATCTCATCCTCGCCAGTGTTATATGCAAGTGGAAAGCCAAACCTTGACCTGGTCGTAAGTTATTGATAAAGCTATGGATGTAAGTTTTGCAGGGATCAAGGAGTGAAGAATTTCAGCCAAAGCGTCAGGCCAGGCAGGACAAGTTGGCGAAGTCGTTAGCCGCCAGATTGGAGAGTTTACTACTTTGATTCCAAAGACTGTATTCGTATTCCTTGAATGGCGGAGGCATAACTTGGGGAAAATCCAGCATCTCTGGATGGAGCAGTAGAAGCGAAGGGCCACGATGTTGGGAAACCAGGAAACAGAAGATCTGCGCAGCAAACGCCTGATCAGCTTGGAACAGGAATACGAGATCCGGTATTGGACCAAATCACTGAGGGTCACCGAAGAGTACCTTCGCCAACTCATTGCCAAGTACGGGCCGAACGAGATGACCATCCGCGAGGCCCTGCGGCATACTGCCGCTTAGGCTAGCCAGGCCGTGGCTGCCAGCGCTTTTCCTTCGGCGAGCTGCCCGGCGGATCTCAACAATTGAGCCATTAAGGCGGGGATTGTTTTCGTACCGGCGACGAATCGAATATTCTCACTGCATGCCATTTTTGCAGCATGTTTCCGCCAGCCAGCGCCACCTGAAGGATCATCGGCATTACGAAACGCTGGTGCACATATTCGTCGTTATCCTGTTGATATCGAACCTGGTAGCACCGAAGATATGCCAGATCGGGCCGTTCAAGGTGAGCGGGGCCATCCTGCAGTTTCCTATCACTTATATATTCGGCGACATCTTCACTGAAGTTTATGGATACGCCGGCTCGCGGCGCGCGATCTGGATAGGCTTCTTTGCCAGCGGGTTGATGGCGGTTCTGGCGAAAGTGATAGTGCTGATGCCGGCAGCGCCTGGCTGGTCCAATCAGGAAGCGTATGCCACGGTCTTTAATTTTGTGCCGCGAGTGGTGATTGCGAGCCTCATCGCTTTCTGTGCCGGCGAGTTCGTGAATTCGTACGTGATGGCGAAGATGAAGCTGTTCACCGATGGTCGGCACCTCTGGACGCGCACCGTGGGTTCTACTGTGGCGGGGCAGGCGGTGGACACGACCGTCGTGATGGTGCTGACCTTTGCCGGGACGCAGCCGCTGGAAGTGATCTTGAACCTGATCGCGTCAGGATATTTCGCCAAAGTGATCTACGAGGTAGTGGCTACGCCGCTCACTTATTTAGTGGTGAATGGCCTGAAGCGCTCGGAGGGAGCGGATGTGTTCGATACGGGAACGGATTTCAGCCCGTTCGGAAAAGAAGAAACGGCGGCCGAAGCCGCCGCCTCTATAACATCGAGATAGTTAATTGGCCGCGTGGAACTGGAATTCGACCACTTCTTTGGTCTCTTCCGTGGAAGGCTCATACTTGAACTGCTTGGCCGCGGTCACAGCGGATTCGACCAACAGCGGGTGTCCGCCTAATGCCTTGGCATTGGTCACATGACCATTCGGCGCCACAGTGACTTCAACCTTCACCGTGCCACTGATGTTCATGCGCTTGGCCAAGTCCGGATAGACCGGCGTCGATTTCGTTTTGGCTGTGCGATCAGCAGCAAATGCCGCGCTGCTCAGCGAAACCATTATGGCTGCCGCCATCACGACCGGGGCTAATTTACGTAAATTCAACTTCATCTCTTTACTCCTCTTTCTAAAAGGTCATATCGACCGGGGGTTCCTAAACTTGAGGCCCATTGATAATGCGGTAGCAGCAACAACTTGAAAAGTTACGCCAGTAACGTGCAGAGTTAATCAAGTGGATACTAGTTGGAAGCCGCATGACTGCTGGGGAAAGTGGTGTAGCCTCGGCTCGTCACGGGTCAGTGTCGGCACGGAATTTACTTGCCAGCTCTTTCCGCGTGTATGAATCTGGAGAGCAATGCGACACAAACACGACAAGGGCTTGTGGCTGATCGCTGTGCTGAAGCTGCTCAAAGGAGCAAGCTTGATCGTTGTGGCTATTGGCGCTCTGCATTATCTGCATCACGATATGGAAGACACGGTCACGAATTGGATCGATGCATTGCGGGTAGATCCGGACAACCGGTATCTTCACCACGTGATAGAGAAGCTGATGTCGGTGGATGATCGCCAGCTTAAAGCCATCAGCGCCGGCTCATTCTTTTATTCAGCGTTGTTGCTGACCGAAGGCCTTGGGCTGCTGCTGGAAAAACATTGGGCGGAATATTTCACCATCATTGTGACTAGCTCATTTCTGCCGCTCGAGGTCTATGAGTTATTCCACCATTTCCATTGGGGAAAAGTGGTGTTGCTGATCGTGAACCTTGCTATTGTGGGTTATTTGATCTGGGTATTGAGGCGAGACCATCGACAACGGGATGCCGCATGACACCAGAAGGACTGCGCACATTCTGTCTGTCGCTGCCGCACGTCGAGGAAGACATCAAGTGGGAAGATCACCTTTGTTTCATGATCGCCAAGAAGATGTTTGCGGTTACGAATCTGGCAGCTTCGAAGACGCACTTTGTCGCAGTTAAATGCACGCCGCAGAAGGCTGCTGAATTGTTGGAGATCGATGGGATCATTCCCACGCCTTACATGGAGCGAAATCATTGGGTAACCCTTCAGCGCGGTGACGTGTTGCGCGACGGGGAGATCAAAGAGCTGGTGCAGACGTCATACGCTGTTGTAGTGTCAAAGCTGCCGAAGCGCACGCAGGCTGCACTTCTGTCGGAGACAAAAGGTGGACTTAAGAAGAAGCCTGCGAAGAAGAAGCATCGGTCTTCATCGCGCTGATTCGATCAGGCGATCGTGAAGATCATTTAGAAGCCAGCATTTCAAGCCATCATTTACAATCGAGGCTTCCATGGCGCTGAAGCAATCGGAAGCGATCGTACTGCGCAGCTATCCCATGCGAGAGGCCGACCTGCTGGTCACTTTTTTCACGCGGACAGAGGGCAAAGTGCGTGGAGTGGCGCGATCAGCCAAGAAGTCAAAAAAACGCTTTGGCGGAGCATTAGAACCGCTGACCTATGTGCGGGTGTACTGGGAAGAGCGGGAGCGTCCGGAGATAGACCTCACGCGCATCGATTCTTGTGAGGTGTTGGAGTCTCCGCTCACAGATACTGTGGATTACCACCGCGCAGTGGCATTGGGCTACGTGGCGGAGATGCTGGACCAGTTGTTGCCGGACCGCGAAGCCAATGACGCAGTATTTCGTTTGGCGTTAGCTGTGCTGCAACACATACGCGCGGGGTCGATATGGATGGCGCTGACGTATTTTGATCTTTGGATAGTGCGGCTGTTGGGACTGCTGCCCGAATTGCATCTCTGCCTGGAGTGCGGGGTAGTTCTGAACGGCAGCAAGGCGTACTACCACCAGATGGCGGACGGATTGATGTGCATCGAGCATAAACGGCTGGCGAGTTCTGAAATGTTGCCAGAGTCGCGAACGATCGCAGAGGAGATGTTTCGGGCGCCGGTGGATAAATTTGCGGGCGCGCCGTGGCCGCGGCAACGGGGTGCGGATCTACGAAAGTTTTTGACGCAACGCATTGAGCGGCACATTGAAAAGAAATTGGTCACCGCCGCTATGCTAGACAAACTGGATTGAAACCAGCAACGAGCGGCGAGCACCAAGCATCGAGCGATGCAACTTTGGGAGAAATTACGAACAACAGGAAAAGACCAAGCAAGAAATCACTTGATGCTACTTGCCCGATGCTTGGTGCTTGTCTGAATTCTGGAAAATGAGCTCAACCCACCACAACCCGCTGACCTTCCAGGAACTCATCTTCACTCTGCAGAAGTTTTGGGCGGAGCAGGGGTGCATCCTTCAACAGCCATATGACGTGGAGATGGGAGCGGGGACGATGTCGCCAGAGACGTTTCTTCGCGTGCTGGGGCCCAAGCCGTATTCAGTTTGTTATTTGCAGCCATCGCGGCGTCCGGCGGACGGACGGTATGGCGAGAATCCGAACCGCTTGTTCAAGCACACGCAGTGTCAGGTGATCCTGAAACCTCCACCGGAAAATGTGCAGGATTTGTATCTGCAATCTTTACAAGCGATCGGCATCGATCTGCGCAAGCATGACTTGAAGTTTGAAGAGGATAACTGGGAGTCGCCGACCTTGGGGGCTTGGGGCATCGGTTGGCAGGTGATGCTGGATGGAATGGAAGTCACACAGTTCACTTACTTTCAGCAATGCGGTGGCGTGGATCTGGACCCGATATCGGCAGAGTTGACGTTCGGGCTCGAGCGACTTTGCGCTTTCTTGCAGGACAAAGAAAGCGTGTATGACATCGTGTGGGCGCGCGATCCGAAATCCGGAAGAGAGCTCACTTATCGCGATGTGCGTCATGCGGAGGAGCTACAGTTCTCGGTTTACAACTTTGAAGCGGCGGACGTGGAGAAGACGTGGGAGCATTTGCGGCTGTATGAAACTGAGTGTAAGGCACTGATCGATGGATTTGCCGTGACGAAGAAGGCTGGCGGAGCGGAGCGGTATCCGATGCTGGCGGCGTTTGATCTGTGCTTGAAGTGCTCACATCTTTTTAATCTGCTCGACGCGCGCGGTGCGATCTCAGTGACGGAACGTGTGGGAGTGATCGCGCGAATCAGAGCATTGGCGGTCGGCGTGGCGAAGGCGTATGCGGAACAGCAGGCTGGCGCTACGAATGAGCCGGCAGTCGCGGCGGGGAAGAGCTGATGGCGGATTTCTTGCTTGAGATCGGACTGGAAGAGATTCCGGCACGGATGATCGACGGCGCACGCGAAGAGCTCGCGCGTCGCACACAAGAGTTGCTTGTTCGAGAGAACCTCATTGACGGCGCATCGACGAGAGCATTTTCTACGCCGCGGCGAATCTCAGTGGTAGTGCCGGGAGTGAAGTCGAGCCAGGCTGATATCAGAGAAGAAGTCACCGGGCCATCGACCAAAGTTGCCTATAAAGATGGAGTGCCCACTGCTGCGGCTGAGGCATTCGCGAAAAAAGCCGGAGTGTCAATCGATAAGCTAACGAAGATCACCAACGCAAAAGGTGAATACCTGGCTGCAACGGTTGAAAAAAAGGGGCGCGCCGCGGCGGATGTTCTTGCTGAGCTGTTACCCAAAGAGATTGCTTCCATCTACTGGGCCAAGAACATGTATTGGCGTGCGGGGAAGCCGGAGCGTTTCGTGCGTCCGGTGCGGTGGATCGTGGCGAAACTGGATGACGAAGTCGTGCCGCTGGAATTTGCGGGAATCAAAGCGGGAGCGGAGTCAGAAGGTCATCGCGTATTGCATAAAGCTGAAGTGAAGATCATTTCGCCGGCGGGCTACGCGGAGGCGCTGGAACGAGCGAAAGTGATTGTTTATTCCGCGGACCGCAAAAAGCGAATAGAGAAGGCCTTAGACGCGGCGACGCGAACGATCCCCGGTGCCCGATGGCGAGCCGATGATGCGCTGATCAACACCGTCGTGAATCTTACGGAATATCCGTCGGTCATCCTGGGTAGCTTTGATAAGCAATTTCTTGAGCTGCCGGAAGAAGTTTTAGTCACCGTTATGCGTGACCACCAGAAATATTTCGCGGTGGAGGATGCGCACGGCAAGTTGGCCCCGTACTTTCTCGCTGTGCTGAATACCGATGGCGATCCCGACGGATTGATCCGACATGGAAATGAACGTGTGCTTCGCGCCCGGTTCGCTGATGCGCAGTTTTTCTGGGAATCGGACCAGAAGATCCCGCTCAAGCAACGTGTGGAGATGTTGAAGAACGTCACCTTCCAGAAGGACCTGGGCAGCTACTACGACAAAGCCGCGCGCTTGGCACGGCTGGTGGATATTGGCGGCGCGGACTTTGATCGTCCTAAGCATAAGATCGACCGCAATGCGCTGCATGAGGCGGCATGGCTGGCGAAAGCGGATCTGACGACGGAGTTAGTGAAGGAGTTCACTGAGCTACAGGGCATTGTGGGTGGGTTGTATGCGCGCGCGCAGAAGATGCCTGCGGCGGTGGCGGATGCTATCTACGACCAGTACAAGCCTGCATCGATGGAAGACCAAGTACCGCGCACGCCTGAGGCCGCGATGATCGCATTGGCGGACAAGGCAGACAGCATCGCAGGAATGTTCGCGCTGGGAATGCAGCCGACGGGGTCGAAGGACCCGTTTGCGTTACGTCGCGCTGCGAATGGGATCGTGAAGACGATCGTGGAACACGGCCTGCCGCTTGACCTGCGAATCCTCTTCCGCGAAGCATTGGCCGGATATAAAGGCTCGGCGGCGGAAAAGAAATTCGTGAAGCTGGATGAATATGAGGCATCTGTCTCCGCGTTCTTCCGTGAGCGGCTGGAGTTTTACCTGAAAGAAGTGCGCGGCTTTGCGTACGACGAAGTAAATGCGGTGCTGGCTGCGGGAACTGATCGCGTCACAGATGTCATGGCTCGCGCCGAAGCGGTAGCGAAAGTGCGCAAGAGCCCGGACTTTGAACCGATATCGGTCGCATTCAAGCGCATCAAGAATATTTTGCGACAGGCGAACGAGGCAGGGAAGCCGCCGGCAAATGAGTTTAAAGCATCGCTTGCTGCTGATCCGGCGGAAAAGGCGCTGGAAGAAACGGTGCGTCAGACGGCGCCGCGCGTGGCAGAACTGCGTAAGAAACGTGATTATGCTGGAGCTCTGGCTGAGATCGCTAAGTTGCGTCCGGCGCTGGATACGTTTTTCGACAAAGTGATGGTGATGGTGGACGATGAGAAAGTGAGAGCGAATCGCCTTGCGCTACTCTCGCAGATGCTCAATGACTTTTCCACTATCGCCGATTTTTCTGAGATCGTGACGGAGAAACAGGAAGAGCGCCGCGGCTAAAGCCCGAGCCTATTGTTGTCGCGGCGGCACGAAGCCGATGCCCTGACTGAGCCGTTGCATGTAATCTGTATATCATTCATCGCATGGCCGACCAACTCTATCTCAACCTCTGGTTCCCCAGTTTCTCTGAAGCGGAGATGATGCCGCGCATGCTTTCTGTGATGAAGCAGTTTCCGTTCTCGCAGACGATGCCTGGCATCGGATATCTGGCCGTGCATCCCATCTCATTCAATGAGCCGAGCGTCTTTGAAGAGAGTTATGACTTTCGCACGGGCGCGGAAGAGGCCGTACAGCGCGCATCTGAATTCCTGCACGAAGATTACGGATATGAATTTGAAGCATTGTGGGACGTTTGGGTGCCGAAACAAGAAGGCGATTTAGACGAGACGTGGGTTTTGCAACCTCAGCCGGTCGCCTTCTACGGGTTTGGCAAAGAGTTTGAAGAGGGCACCTATCAGGAGAATGGCCACGTGCAGATCGACTTTGGCATGGACACGCCGTATTTGTATGAGGACGGCGATTTGACTCCTGAGGTTGCGCTCCGCATCAAGTCGAACGTGTCGAAGCTGGTGAACTTTGTGCATGACGTGGAAAAGAACTGCGGGATCAGCGGGCGCGTGCTGTGGTCAGAGTCGGACGAGAACCTGGCGCAGAAGCTCATCTCGAAGCTGCAGAAGGTGCAGTAGAGTCCGGTTTTCAGTTTCCCGTTTCCGGTTTCCCGAAAATGTTCACCAGAGTTCAATCAGAATCTCGTTTGTGCGCGCGCTGACTGCGTGTATCATCCTGCTTACAAACCCCACGGGAGACTAGTGATGGCGGCGGTGATCCGGAAACATGGCGACGCGGTTATTGTGGACGTAGATGGGCGGCTTGCGCTCGGCGGTCCAGTGGATGAATTCCGCGCCAAATGGACGGAAGCCTTGGGCAATGGCGCGAAGGCGCTGGTGATCAATCTTACAAAAGTGACGATGGTGGATTCTTCGGGCATCGGCACCATGATTCGCGCGCACTCCGCCATTAAAGCGAACGGCGGCACGCTGAAAGTGGTGGGCGCAAACAACACCGTTCGACAGGCGTTCCATGTGACACGTTTGGATAAAGTTTTTGAATTCCATGAGAACGAAGAGAGCGCGCTGGCGTAGAAACCCGCTAGCGGCTGTCAGCTATTGGCTCGTCAATGATCGGCGGCGGGGCGAATCCCAGATTGATTTGCTACAATAAAAGAAGCAGTTCTGCCAGCCTTGGCAGAGCGATTCACTCTCGCCGCAGACGCGG
>JAICWB010000344.1 GCA_025935035.1 Terriglobales bacterium | reverse complement strand
GGAAAGATGCGAAAGCTTCTCTGACGTATTGCGCGTGTAGTTCTGCACCGTGGCTTCGTTCTTCACCGAGCCGGAGAAGACCTTGAAGAATGAAATATGCCCCGCGAACGGATCCGAGATAGTCTTGAAAACCTGCATCGTGAGCGACTCCGCGTCAGTGACGTGATGCTCGGCAGGTTCACCGGGCGCGAGCGGTGTGTCTTTCACCGCCGGACGCTCCACCGGAGCCGGCGCGAACTCGGCAATGAAGTTGAGTACTTGGTCGATACCAAGATTTCCCAGCCCCGACGTGTAGAGCACGGGGAAGATCTTGTGTTCCACGATGGCGGAACGCAATCCGGCAACGAGATGATCGTCTGGAATAGTGCCCTTATCGAAGAACTCCTGCATGAGTTCGTCATTGCCCTCGGCAACGAGTTCGACGATGGCTTCGTGTCCTTTTTTTGCCGCTTCCGCGAGATCGCCTGGGATGGGAACTTCTTTGCCTTTGCCGTCTCCGCCAAGCTCATACGTGTAGGCCTTCATGCGCAGCAGATCGACCACGCCCTTCAGCCCTTTTTCTGACCCGATGGGCAATTGCACCGCAACTACCTGGCGCCCGAATGCCGTCACCATTGATTCCAACGCGCGAGCTGAGTCGGCGCGCTCGCGGTCCATGCGGCTGGCGATGATGATGCGCGGCAACTCAAACTCTTCCGCGAATCCCCAGGTCTTTTCCGTGATCACTTCCACGCCGCTGGCGCCGTCCACCACAACGACCACCGATTCCGCCGGGATCATCGCCGCCTTGGCATCATGCACGAACATGTTGAAGCCGGGAGTATCGAGGATGTTGATCTTTACTTTGTCGGCGCCCTTCGTCCATTCCGCAATGGCCACGCCGGTGCTGATTGTCATGCGCCGCGCGACCGCCTCTTCGTCGTAGTCGGTGATGGTGTTGCCCTCATCCACGCGCAGCAAGCGCGGCGACGCGCCTGAGGTGAACAACATGGCAGAGACGATGGAGGTCTTGCCCGCGTGCGAGTGGCCGACTACAGCAATGTTGCGGATGGCAGCGCTTTCATAGACTTTCATAGCGAAGGGTCCTTTCGGGAAGAACCGCTGTCAGCTGTCGGCTTTCGGCTCTCAGCTCTTTACGCAGCGATTCGTTTTGGTAGGGCGCGGCTTCAGCCGTGCCTCTAAGCAGCAAAAAGATGTGGGGTTTAGCTCCGGAGATGATCGTTCTTGAATTGTTTGTGGATGGTGTGAGTTGATCGCAGAGTGCGGCAGGCAGGGATTTATTGCGGCAAGGAGGCGCGGCGCATGGCCGCGCTCGATGGATGCCTACGACGCTCGGCGGTAGTTTGCAGTACGGCATACTGCGGTTGTAGCCTGCAGGGGCGGTAATGCTAGCACAGGCACGTTACCCCGTGCCACTCGCGTCAAACCCAGCTACTCCACCTTAATTCCTTTTACTTAAGAAACAATAAATCCAGCTCTGGATGCGCATAAGGCTTTCAGCGGAGCTAGAATCTTGAATGTAGGTCGGCGTCGCGCTGCAACATAATCGTTGGCCTTAACGCTCGAGGAACCAGGATGCAACGCGCAGCTCCTGAAGCCTGAGCGGACAAGTGGAATCGGGCCGTCGGCCCGACAGAAAAGATGGTGCACGCCTTCCCCCGCACCCGAAGCCTCCACTGTCAATCGCAGCGCGACACCCCGGCCTGTATCCCCTGAAATTTTCTGAATAGAACCCCCGGCCTTCCCGCATCCAATTTCCTAAATACCTGCTTTTTGGCTAACATCTTTGTAGGTCGTAGTCGAGCCTCTGGCCGGCTGCGCACGAGAGGATACATGCGACTGACTCGATTCACATCTGCACTCATCATGTTGGCGGCCATTGCTGCCTGGGGACAAGGAACTATGGCAAAGACTGCCACTGCGAAAAAGGCTTCTGCAAAGAGCACAACCAGCGCACCGGCCAGCACCGGTGACCCAAAGACTGACATATTGAAACCACCTGCCGGCGCCAAGGTGGCCATAGTGGAATTCCTAGATCTTCAATGTCCAGATTGC
>JAICWB010000059.1 GCA_025935035.1 Terriglobales bacterium | reverse complement strand
CCCGCCCTTTGCGGAAACACCGGATGCAACTGGGGAAAAACTCCCGTTCAGCCACTCATAAATCTGTGTACTGAACTCATTTAGTTTAACGGTTTGGCCGGAAACCGTCAATTCAGCATGGCTGCGTGACGCGGCTTTTTCAGAGTGTCCGCCCTCGGTTCCAACGCCGAACAATTTGTCCCATGCGGCGAAAGCTCTTGGCGTGGAAACGCCGATATCCGGTGCGGCCACAACCACATATATCGAAGGAAGGTCGGGCAAGGGGAAGACCTGTTCGCCGCGACCGATACCCAGGACCGCGCCGCCGATCAGAAACAGTGGCAGATCTGAGCCCACTTCTGCTGCGATGCGCAGGCGCTCGGCGCCCGAAAGCTGCTTCTTCAGCAGCTTTTCAATGCCCAGCATAGTGGCCACGCCGTTGGACGAAGCCGCACCCATGCCGCCCTGCACCGGTAGAGATTTTTCGATGGTGATGGTGAGCTTGCCTCGCGACTTGAGCGCCTTCATCACTCGCTCAGCAACGCGATAGCAGGTGTTTGATTCGTCGCAGGGAACTCGCGAGTCTTTGCACTTGATCTCGATTCCTGTGCTGCCTGACGTAAGGCTCAGTCTGATGGTGTCATGCAGGCCCGTTGTCTGATAGACGGTGCGAAGCTCGTGGAATCCATCCGCGCGCATGCCCGGCGGCCCGATAACGAGGCCGATATTGATCTTGGCGAAGGAACGAATAGCTACGGGCATTCTTTTCTTGTCATCCTGACCCTGAGGGAAGCCGAAGGGGAAGGATGCCTATGAATACGAAACAAGTGGCTCGGGCAGCGTCATTGCCAAATAGACAATACATGACTGCGGCAACAAAAGAAAAAGCCCATCGAGTATCGACGGGCTTTGTTTCAAACGATGGCTACTTCCCGTAAACCCCGATAGTGAAGCTATTCGGCACCATCTGCGGACGCGGCCTCGGATTATCCGCGGTCGCGGCCGGCGTTTCGCCGAACTGTGCCGTTACCACGAATAAACGATGTGTGGACGGGTCGATAGTCATCGTACGGGCGCGCGGCATAGTCGTGACGTTCTCGACGACAGAGAACTTATCCGGCGAATCTTCGTGCACTACCGTGATGGAGCCGCCATTGCCGCCACAGGAGGCATATGCATTCATCGTGCCGGGATCGAATGCCGCCGCGTCTGTGCCTGGGCCAGTGGGCTCACTCGCAACGACTTTGCCGCTCTTTGAATCGGTGATGACCATCAAGTTGTCGCACGTGGAGAAGAGGCGGTGGTTCTTTTTGTCGATAGCGAGGCCGCTGGGGCCTTCGCACTTCTTGTCCGCAGTGGACATGGGCCAGCGTGCCTTGATGGACATTGCCTTGGGATCGATCACAACGATCTCGCCCTTATCTTCATCGTTCACGAAGACTGTGCCATCTTCCTCCACGGCGAACTCCGGCTTGCTGCCGATGTCGATCTTGCCCAGCAGCTTGTTGTTCGTGGCATCAATCACGCTCGAGTCTTTGCTGCGCCCGTTAAAGGTAAAGACGCGTTTTGTCGAAGGCTCGTACATGATGGCGTCAGGATTTACGGCGGGTGAGACGCTGACTTTGTCCAGCGTCTTCAGCGTCTTAAGGTCAACAACGGTCACCGCGTTATCGCGGCCATCGCTGATGAATGCCTTGCCCAGGTCTTGCGCCAGCGCGATGCCGTGTACGCCACCGGTGTCGGGAATGTCGCCGATGACTTTGCCGGAGTTGCCATCTACAACCATGGTGTGTGTGCCGCGCGAGATGAAGAGGCGCTTGCCGACGGTGTCATAGACTAAGTAATCCCAGCCGCCCTCGCCGCCGACATCCCATTTTGCGATCTGGTGGAAGCCGCCGGATGAAGCGCTCCCCTTGTCCTTATCTTTATTTTTGTCTTTGTCTTTTTGCGCGAATGCGCAGAGAGTGAACATGAATGTTGCCAGCGCGATGAACAACACGTGTTTCTTCATGAAGCCTCCGAGGCAAAAAGCATAACAGACTACGCGGATAGTTGGCGGTTCCGACCGCGGAGTAAATAAAGTAAGCTACACGCAGCTTGAAAGAGACATTAAAAGTCATCAATCAGATGCAACGTGACGGCGTGATCGGCCAGTATGCGATCGGCGGCCAAATCGCCGCGGACTATTATCTTGAGCCGGCTTCCACTATCGATGTTGACGTCTTCGTCGTCTTCCCTGCAAATGATTCTACGTTGATTAGCCTCTCACCAATCTACGAATACCTCAACTCACGAGGCTACAAGAGCGATAAGGAATATGTCGTCATCCACGACTGGCCGGTACAGTTCCTACCACCCGCCGACGCACTGGAAGAGGAGGCAATCAAAGAAGCGGTGACCATCAAACTTGAGGAGACCGATTGCCGCTTAATGAGTGCGGAGCATCTTGTGGCCATTGCTTTAAAGGTCGGCCGACCGAAGGACACGACTCGAATCCAAGCTTTTATTGCTCACGGAACCGTCAACATGCGCATACTCAACGGGGTATTATCTAGGCATGGCCTCGAAGAGAAATGGCGCACATTCCAGAGAAATCATCTTGCGGAGTAAACAAAGTAAACGCGACGAACTTGCTACTCTCAGTTTTGCCGACAAGATGCGTATTGCGGAAAAGTTGCGCGATCGCGCCCTGATGGTCGTCGCCGCACGTAAGAAGAAGTAAGGCAAATCTTTTCAAGTCCAGCGCCAAAGTTTGTGCCGCCTGCTTGCAGAGTAATAGGGCTCCCTCACTTCGCTTCGGGATGTAAGTCAAAAAAGCAAACTCAGAACAACGAGTTCTGTTTTCGCCCCATGGGAATGCCGAAGTGTTCGTATGCGAGGCGAGTAGCCATGCGTCCTCGGGGCGTGCGATCGAGGAAACCGATCTGTATGAGGAACGGCTCGTAGATGTCTTCGATGGCGTCCGGCTCTTCCGCCAGCGCGGCGGCGAGCGTGTTCAGCCCCACCGGGCCACCTTGATATTTCTCGATGATAGTCAACAACAGCTTGCGGTCGATCTCGTCGAAGCCGTGTTTGTCCACTTCCAACATTTTCAAAGCGGCTTGTGCGGTGGGTTCATCGATCTTGCCGCCGCCTCGGACTTGCGCGTAGTCGCGCACCCGGCGAAGCAAGCGGTTCGCGATGCGCGGTGTTCCACGGGCGCGGCTGGCGATCTCGTGCGCGCCGGCATCGTCAATGGCCACGCCAAGTATCTCTGCCGAGCGTTCAACAATATATTTCAGATCGTCGGTGGTATAGAACTCAAGCCGCAACACGATGCCGAAGCGCGAGCGCAGCGGGGCCGAGAGCAAGCCAGCACGCGTGGTTGCGGCGACGAAGGTAAACTCGGGCACATCGAGCGTGTGCGTACGCGCGGATGGGCCTTGGCCGATGATAATGTCGAGCTTGTAATCTTCGAGCGCGGAATATAGCAATTCCTCGAGCGCCGGTTGCAGGCGATGTACTTCATCGAAGAAGAGGACTTGCCGCGCGCGGATGTTGGTGAGGATCGCCGTCAGGTCGCCCTTGATCTGCAAGACCGGGCCTGATGTTTGTTGGTACTCGACGCCTAGCTCGTTGGCGATGATCGTCGCGAGAGTGGTCTTACCGAGTCCCGGTGGGCCGTACAGTAGTACGTGGTCTAGCGGTTCGTTGCGTGCTTTCGCGGCCTCGAGCGCCACTGCCAAATTCTCTTTTACTTTGGATTGACCGATGAACTCCTGCAGGCGCTTGGGCCGCAGCTTGAGCTCGAATGCGGCGTCGTCATCGACCGAGGAGCCGGAGATGATGCGCTCTTTGTCTGGATTGTTCTTGGGAGTGGCCACGCTGGTTCAATGTTATGGGAAAGAAAAGCAAAAGCAAAACCTTTTGAACGCGGATAAAAACGATAAAAGAAACATCAAAGAAGGATTTCTTAAGGAGCAAT
This sequence comes from Terriglobales bacterium, assembly GCA_025935035.1. GTDB lineage: Bacteria > Acidobacteriota > Terriglobia > Terriglobales > Acidobacteriaceae > JAICLA01. The sequence goes on along the minus strand of JAICWB010000059.1, from coordinate 10,233 downwards.
CTTTTTAATCCTTCTTTTTATCTTTCCTTGACCCGCGTTTGAAGGTTTTGACTTTTGCCAGCTACGGTTCTTCCCGCGTCCTACCTACTTCCGCCATCACATCTTCGCTCACGCGAGTGCCGTCTTCATATACGGCGTGGACCAGCTTCTGGCGGTAGGTGCGATTGCGGAACACGGCAGACGCCACTTCCATGTCACTGAAGTGGGCCACCACTTCCCATTTACCCTTGGTGAGCACCCACACTTCGTACTGCTCCCAGCGCGCCATGATTCCAGCATATAGGATGCAGGCGAGAAGGCCGACTTCGGCAGGCACGAGTTGAAAATTGGAGGTCGTAATACCAGTCTTAACGAGTAAACACTTTTGCTGACCAGCTACTTTTTCGCTGCCGGATGCCGCGTGCTCTTGATCAATGATTCCATCTCGTCCAGATAGCGCTCCAGCGCCTTGCGCCCGGCGGAGGTGAGCTTGTATTCCGTCTTTGGCATGCGGCCTTCGAATGATTTTTCGCAGCCGATGTAATCCGCCTCTTCGAGTTTGCGCGCATGCACGCTCAGATTGCCGTCCGTGGTGGATAGCAGCTTCTTCAGGTCATTGAATGTGAGCGAGTTGTTCACGGCCAGCGCGCTCAATATCCCGAGGCGCAGCTTCTCATGGATCAACCGGTCGAGCTCGAGCTCAGACGCCGGTGCCGCATACTTCGGCTCTTTGGCCGTCTCTCGCCCGCGTGCCGTCCGTTCTTCGAATCCACGTTTTACGTTCTGCTTCGCCACACTTCCCTCAGTTCTAAAGCCTAGCCACCATGTTTGCGCGCAATTACGCCGCCGAACACCAGATGCAAAGCGCCGAATCCGGCGGCCATAAAATAATTCACCCACACACCAGGCGCGAAGATCTCAAGCGCGCCCAACGCCAAAAAACTCAAGCCCATCACGGGCACAATGCTTACAGAGAAGGCGCCGCCGGTGATCACCGCGGTGCCATAGAGCATGAGCCACATGGCGGGTATCGCCGCCATCATGGCTGACCGGTAGAGCACATACGTGAGCAGCGCTCCGACTGCCATGGGCGGAACGAAGCTCAAACCGAACTTGCGCGCCGGTCCGCTGACCAATGACTGTCCTGCTCTGCGGGCCTTGGCCACCATGGTGACAACGGCAATCGCCAAAGCTATCACCGACTCCGCCAACCAGATCTCGACCCAGCGAGTACTCACACCGGATTCGCGCGAGGCGAGGTACGCAGCCGCAAGCGCGGTTGCGCCGATCAGCATTTGGCCCACGCCAGGGACGGCCGTGAACGACCCGGCGGACTCCATTGTTTGCCGGATGAACCGCAACTGTTCCAATGGATCAGAGCCAGCCGCTCCGGGCGCGACGATCGACGATGTCGCGTCCAATGATTCAGCAGCGTCAAACGCGGCGGCGCGGCGCCGTCTCGGTTTTCGGCATGGTTGCTGCATGCAAGAGCATTATGCAGCGGCGAAAAGTTTCTGTCAAGTACTTTACGATACAAAGGTCAAGCCGCTTTGCGCGCGCCGAAGTGACGAAAATGGATGTTCGCCGAGTCGCGGACGCTCGCGCCTGTGCTCTTTTTCAAGTGTTTTAATGCGGCGGTGGTTTCCGCTTTCTTGTTCGAGGCCACGCAATCGGCGGGCACAATGATCTCAAAATCACGGAGGTGCGCATCGTGTGCGGTGTAAAGGATGCAGATGTCCGCGGCGACGCCGGTCAAGATCACGGTTTTCGCGCCCAGGTGCCGCAGCAGGGTTTCGAGCGTGGTGTCAAAGAAGGCGGAGGATTTCGGCTTGAGCACAAAATAGTCGTCGTCTTGTGGCTTCAGCAACCGGGCGACTTTGGCGCCACGTCCGCCGTCTCGCGTGCAGTGCGCCACCTGCTTGCGAAAGTCGGACTGCCACTGGCCGAAATTGTCATTCACGTAGATCACCGCAAGACCGGCATCTTTGGCCCGTGCCTTGAGTGCAGCCAGCTTTCTGGCCATGGGAAGCGCCTGTCGCGCGAGCTTTTCCGCTCCGGGAAAGTCCATGTCATTGATCACATCGATCAGCAGCAGCACAATAGGCGAACTGCGCCGTTGTTTGCCATGCAAGTTGAATTGGTCAGCCGGCAATTCTAATCCTTTCCGGGCAGCGTCTCGCACTAACCCACGATGTCTCAATAAGATGCACGGCGCAAGGCAGGGTTTTATCAGCCGGAGACGCGAACCCTAGAGGACTCGGCACCTTTGTTGACAACCATTTCCAGAGAAGCTGAATCTCAATGGAGTGGCAAAAGTGTTTTTCGCTCCCTAAGATGCAATCACAGAACAGCAATAACCAGTCTTCATCGGGCCCGGTTTTAGTAAGGGGTAAGCAAGTGACGCCTGGAATAAAGTCCGAGGCAACGGTCATCCGCAGGAACGGCTTCGTAGCCGAGATCATCTGCAGTCAAGACCGCCAGACGCAGATCTTTCATTACGTAGTGCAAAAAGAGAACTCTACCGGCATCGTCTATTGGGGGCAGGAAGTCTCGCGCCAGCGTGCCACGGAGTGTGTCGAAGACTTTTTGCAACAGTACGACGTCAAGCAAGCCTGAGCGGCTTCGTCCGCGCAAACAAAAAATCCGCCTTTTGGGCGGATTTTGACTTTGGGCGTAAACCTTTTCAAGCCACCAATACGTGGGAATGAGCGTGGCAGATCGACTCCATGCCCTTGTCCTTCTCATCTGTGCTGAACACCCAACGCGGATAGGCACAATGCAGGTGAAACGCGCTGTTATTCAGGGCATCGTTCCACATGCGCTCGAGGCTGATAGCGGCTTCCTGTTGTCCCTCATCCCAAAGGACTGCGACCATTTCACCGAAGACGGTCAAGCCCTGGTCTTTGTTTACAGCACGCCGCTTGGCTTCGGTGAGTAGATCACCGATGGACTTTTGGAACAGGGCCGAGTCTGGCATGCCATCCACCATAAAGGTTCCGAGCGTCTCCTTCGCGTCAAACATCACGAAGCGGCCATCGCGGGCCAAGTTACGCACGTTAACCCCGGCGTCTTTGAGCTCTTTGACAAGTTGCAGCCTATGGGCTGCCGTGGCCACAATCAACACGGAATTGCCCATTCGCAGGCCATTGGAGGCGATACCGCACAGCCGCTGGATGAGCGCCGCGTGGTTCTCGTAGAAATGGACCGAATGAACTGAGGGCTGTTTTTGGGGCATTAACTTAGGGAAACACTTATCCGCTATATGCATAGATTATCGCAGAGCGATGTTTAGTTGCACGGTCGCGGAATTTATTTTTTTTAAACGAGAGGCTAGAAACTTCGGTCGGGTTTATATCCGGGCCTTCCGCGCTTCGCTGCGAAGAAGCATTCGGGACTCGACAAGCCACTAGCCTATCAATTTGCGGTTTGCAGCAGGCGCTTTTGCAGACGGCCATACGTAAAGATAGTCGGCATCCGAAGAGGTCACGACTTTAATGCCTTTTTGCTGGCAAGCGCGGCTGAGCGCTGCGCGTATTTTTTCCTTGGACGCGGAAAGGTCCTTCAGCGGGATTCGGATTGCGCTTCCTGCGGAAAGGGTTTCAAGGTCATCGAGGATGTCGGTGACAATGTCCTTATGTTTTCCGCGGCGGCCATGCGGCACATCGAGCTGCAACACCTCAACGAAGTGCTTCTCTTTGGCCTTGTTGGAACCGTTAGTAGATCTGGCCTTCGCGGGCATGGGAGATTAGATGCGTATAACAGCCGTATAAATAACGTATTTTAGAGCAATTCTTATGTCAAGAGCTAATTTGTAAGTTTTACATTGGGCTAATCCTGTTTGTGGTCATAGAAGTTAGGCTAAATCCTGCTCAAACAGACGCATCAACAAATGTCTAACGTCAACGTTATGTACGCTCTTTCTTCGGGCTAAGAATCTGTTAAAGAGTCTCCCCGTATGCATCGTCCATTGCTACTGTTGAACCAGTAGAGGGCCGTCATGAAAACCCGAAGTGCTTTTACGCAAATCCCCATCGCATCCCTTCCGGCTGAAGTACTGGCCAATGCCGACATGCACATGCAGCATGGACCGCGCCGCCGCGTGCTGGTAGTGGATGACCATCACCGGATCGCGGACACTGTGGTGCAGACTTTGGAATTGAATGGCTACCATGCCAAAGCCGCATATTCCGGCGAAGAAGGCTTAGCGCTCATCGAACAGTTCCGGCCTTCGATCGTGATCAGTGACGTTGGCTTGCCGCGCATGGATGGCATCACGCTTTGCGAATATATCTCCTCGGCTTTTCCTCGTACGCAGTTGGTCTTGATGTGCGAGTGCCTTCCGAGTAATCCGGAATTAGTGGCTTGGGCGACTTTGAAAAAACCTTTCCATGCTTCAGAGCTACTGGCAGTCATGGGACGCGCCACGCAATCGCAAGGATAAAGCAGGCGCTGACACTTCAGAAGGGGGCATATGAAACAGCAGCCGGAAATCTTGAATTCCTGGAAAGAGATCTCAGCCTATCTTGGCCGCGGGGTAAGAACGGCGCAACGCTGGGAACGCGATTTCGGGCTGCCGGTACGGCGTCCGGCGGGACACCTCAAAAGTTCAGTGGTCGCATTACGTGCAGATATCGATCATTGGGTCGCTAACCGCAGCCAGCGGGATGCTGCCTCGTCCCAGGGCGACCCGCAGCATGCCGATCGTGACCGGCTCATTAAGAATTTGCAGGAACTGGTGCGCAACTTGGCGGCTCTGAACGCTCAACAGGCCGAATTGCTGAAAAATCAACGCTTGGCCCGCAGAATGCTTGCACTACGCAATGGCTCGACACAAGACATCTTGCTCGCCGCTATGGAGCAAGGTAATTTGGAACATCCGGGACCTGACTTATCGGTGGCTCCGGCGGCCTAGCGTGTGCGGCGCTTATGCAGCGCCGCTGAAGATCTTGCCGATCTTGTTCGAGATGTGAAACAGCTTGCCCGCTGTGATCGGCCCAGCCACTTTGAAGTCTCCTACCGCGGCTAATCCCACAGAAGCGATACATCCACATTGCGAACAGTCAGGAGTGCCGCCGAACTGGCACGGGCCGACTCGCGTTTTCAGATCGGCGGAGATGGTCTGCGTGGTCTGCGCGAAGATACATTTGTCAGGACCAGTTGGCGGAGTGAGAAAGTTCTCGATCACTGACGGCTGCATGTCCAGCTTGGGATACTTCTTGCGCAATGCCAGCAGTTCAAAGACGACGCGCTCGCGCTCCACACGGCTCAATATCTCTGTGTCGGTAGCGCCTACTTGCGGCGTGAAGATGCTGAACCAGATCTTGCGCGCTGCGGGCTGCCCTTGCCAGAACGATAGAAATTCTTCTAAATAACCGGAACGCTGCATCATCTGAGAGGTGATGGTGCAATGCACGCACACATGTTGGCCCGCGATGTTCTTGAGTATGCGCTCATACGTGGCGGGCTTACGGCGGACGTCATGCTCGGGCGGCAGACCGTCAATCGAAACCACCACGTTCAACTTTTCTGTATCCGCCCATTCCGCGGGCAGTACCCGGAATGCGCTGGTCACCACTTGCACGTGTACGCCCCTGGCAGTGATCAGCGGGACTAATTGCGTGACTTCGCGGTATCGCACCAGTGGATCGCCGCCCACGATAGACAGGTGCAGCGGCTTAATGCGGTCCACCACTTCGAGCACCCGCGTGACCAGGTCATCGCCTTTGTGGTCCGCCAGCGTACGCAGCAGCAGGCCATTTCCCCCGAGGTGCTGCTCCTCATAGGCATAGCATCCGGGGCAGCGCAGAGGACACTCGCGCGTGATCTCAATAGAAAGATTTGGGCGACGCCCGGTAAGCGTGTATCCCCACGCCTGTAATACCTCTTTAGTTTTCATTTGATTGTGTGATGCAAGAAGCTGGATGCGCGACTATCGATTCTGGCCAGAACCTTCTAGAACTCTTATCACACTACCACTTCTCGCCGGATTCAGTCTTCAGACTGCACAATGTTGTATAAACCATGCACATGCTGAAGATCCTAAAATCCGCGCTGTTGGCGTTGATTGGCGCATATATCGTGCTTTGCGTGGGCCTTTATTTTGAGCAGTCCAGGTTCATCTTTGTGCCGCAGCGCGAGGTGCTGCATACGCCGAAGGAATACGGATGTGATTACCAAGCGATAACTATCGGTGGAGAGGGAGAGACCTTACGCGGTTGGTGGTTGTCGGCGGACCCGCGGCTGTCGTCGCAGCTTGGCTCGCGCACGCTTATCTACTACCACGGTAATGGCGGCAGTATCGGCGCCAATGCCGAGCACGCATGCCGACTGCGCAATATGGGATTCAATGTTTTGATATTCGACTATCGCGGATACGGGGCGAGCGATGACGTGCAGCCTACGGAGAAATCAGTTTTCCAAGATGCGGACCGTGCGTGGGATTACTTGACGCGCAATGACGGCCCGGGTCGCGCAGTGGATCCGCGTAAGATCGTCATCTACGGGCACTCGCTCGGGGGCGCGGTGGCGATCGAGATGGCAAAGCGGCATGCGGATGCTGCCGCGCTCATCGCAGAAAGCACTTTCACTTCGATCCTCGCAATGGCGGACATGGAACCGAAGTTTGGCCTCTTTCCTCTTTCCTACATCCTCAACCAAAAGATGGATTCGCTGGACAAGATCAAATCCATACATATGCCCACTCTTTTGATTCATGGCACTGCGGACGACGTGGTCCCACCCTCAATGAGCGAACAGCTGTACGCCGCTGCCCCGGGCCCGAAACAACTGTATTTGGTTAATGGCGCGGGGCATGAGAACTGCGCGGCGACTGCGGGCAAGAACTATCAGCACCGTTTAGTCGAATTCCTGAGCACCGTTCCCATATACGCAAGTTTCTAGTTTTTCGTTCCTAGTTTCTAGTCTTCCGATCGAACTGACTTTTTCGTTGGCCGAATTTCGAGGAACGAGAAACTAGAAACCGAAACCTTCTGAAACCCCACCTTAATCGTCCAAAAGCAGGACGATGAAGGTGGGGCACTTTTAGTTTTTCTAGCCACTAGCCAGTGATCATCAACCACTGGTTCCTCACTGCCAGGTGTAATGCACCGTGTAGCGCAGGACCTGTTCTCCGTTCTTTGGGACCGGGATGCGGAACTCAGAAGTGCGGCTGTCAGTCTTCTCATGCTTGAACGTTGACGACGTGATCTGCCAGTTGTTCCAGCGGTACATGTGCTCCACCACGCGCACCTCGACCTGCTCTTCTTTGTGATTGCGCAGTTTGATCTCGAATGATTCATCGATGGTGTGAGCGGTGTTGTCCACGTGGTAGTCGGTGCGTCGGCGCTCGCCTACGACGTCGAACGCATTGCCGGTGTAAACGCGCACCACTTCATCCTTCGGCGTATGGATGATCTCGTTCTCGCCGGTGAACTCAAGGCGCCCATCACTGTCGCGCTTGTAGAAACGCAGGCGGCCTTTCGGCAGAGGCATTCCCAGACCGTTCGCCTCGGAGTTCTTGAACTGCTGCATGATCCAGACTTTGGGATTCGACTGCGTGCCGTACTCGGGATTATTCCGTATGGATTCCATGTTCCATCCGCGGTACTGGTCATAGTTGGCGCCGTCGTAGATGTACAGCCGTTCCGCATCTTTGATAGATGCGCGGATGAACTCGACTTGCTTCGTTTCGCGATCGCGCAATGTCACAGGATTGTTCAGCGTGTAGAGGTGCAGGTCACTGAACGCTTTCTCGCTCACAGGCGGCGCGGCATTTACTGCCATGTCCATCATGGCTGCTTTGGCCGCGTAGACTCCGCCAACCGCTTCGCCGGTGATCTTGTTCACGTCGCCGGCCATGAGCTTCACATGAGCGTTCTGGAAGGTTTTGCCGCTCTGGTTGTCAAACGTGACCCAGCCGATCATCTCCATCGGGCACTTCGGTCCGGGGCCGCAATTTTCCGGCGCCACAAGGTTATAGTCTGATTGCCAGCGCATGCCGCCGGTGATGTAGCTGACCTCGGCGTTGAATGCGCCCGGATTCTCAGTACGCAGCTTCCAATCAAGTTCCGGCTTCAGGATGGTGTCGTCGCCGAGTGATGAAAAGATCGGCGTGCCGGGAAGGCCGAAGATCAACTTGCCGTCGACCTCAATGATGGGCGTGCCGGACTCCTGCACCATCGCCATCTGTTCCTGGTAATACTGCTGTCCGTAGCTTTGATATGAGTCGGTGTGTGGTTGGTATCCGCTGCGGATGACTTTGCCTTTGATGATGCTGTGGTCAGGCTTTTCAAACTCGATGAACTTGCCTTCATTCAACGAAAGCAAGAGCTGTTGTGAAAGCGCGTCTGCGCGATAACTCTGCTCCAGCACCTGCAACTTGTGCAGGCCGCTGGGATCACGCAACATCACGCTCGCGGTCTCAACGTGTGCGGTGGTGTCAGCAAAGCGAACGTCATTGACGCCGCTCTTCAATTCCAGCGGTACGATCTGCCGCACGATGCCGAAGCCGCCGTTGTAGATGGTCATTGAAGGCGACGATGCTTCTTGGTCAACGGCTGGCGAGGCGGCTGCCACGACCCGAGCGTTGCTGTGCAGCGCGACTGAGCCCGCCGCGAATATGGCGCTCAGAATAAAAGTGCTGATTATGCTCTTACGATGTGCGAGTGAAGCCATTTGCAATCTCCATTCTTGCTGCTATTGCTGAGAAGAACGGGGCCTCAGCAGCGGCTTGCAAACCGGAAGTAACCGGGAAAAGGCGCGCAAGATTCTGTTCAGTGTGCGTTCCGTAAGTGGCAAGAAAAAAGGGCGGGAGCCTGGCTACTTGGTCTTGCCGTCCTGCAACTTCTTGAACTCTTCCATCACTTCTCTCACCATGTCGCCTTTGAGCGCCATGGGGTCAATGCCCACACTGATGACGGCGGAGCAGCGCATGCAGGAATAGGCCACGCCCCGAAGGGATTTTCCCTGGGCGGATTTCGCCTCGACTTCAGACATCTGCACTTGGGTGACTGAGGCGCCGCATTTTGGGCAGAGGGCAAGCATAAAGCAAGTATAGCGAAAGAGCAGTTATTGCTAGTCCTCCACTTCCACCAGTTCGCCCTTCTCCGCCTTGTACGCGCTCACGATCTTTTCCTGAATGCTGGATGGCACCACATCGTAATGCGCCATCTCCATGTGGAAGCTGCCGCGGCCTTGCGTCATGGAAGTGAGTTCCGCGCCGTACGTCAGCATCTCTGACATAGGCACTTCGGCTTTCACGATGGTGTTGTGGCCCTTGTTGTCCATGCCTTGGATGCGGCCGCGACGCGAATTCAGGTCGCCCATGATGGCGCCGGCGAATTCTTCCGGCACGGTTATCTCAACGTGCATGATGGGTTCGAGCAGCGTCGGCTTCGCCTGTTCCATGGCCTTGCGGAAGGCGATGCGACCGGCGGTCTTGAACGAGAGTTCGTTCGAATCCACATCGTGATAGCTGCCGTCATAAAGGATCACGCGGAAATCAACCACAGGATATCCGGCCAGGTATCCGCGCTCCGCAGCTTCCACTATTCCCTTCTCCACCGCGGGAATGTAGTTGCGTGGGATAGCGCCGCCGAAGATGTCATTCACGAACTCGAACTTTCCGCCGCGCGGCAGAGGTTCCATCTTGATCTTGCAGTCGCCGTATTGGCCGTGTCCGCCGGATTGTTTCTTGTGCCGGCCCTGGACGTCAGCCTTGCCGCGGATGGTCTCGCGATATGGAACCTTCGGCGCCTTCAGCACGACTTCAGTGTGGTAACGCTTCTTCAGTTTGCTGACCAGTACTTCGATATGTTGCTGTCCCGTGCCGGCAATCAAGAATTCGTTCGTTAGCGGATCGCGGAAGAAACGCACCATCTGGTCCTCTTCCATCAATTTGTTCAGGCCGTTGGCAAGCTTGTCTTCGTCCGCGCGCGTCTTCGGCTCAATAGCAAAGGTGATCGCGGGTTCAGGATGCTCCACGACCGGATACGCCACCGGATGCGCCTTGTCACCAAGCGTGTCACCGGTAAGGGTGGCTTTGAGTTTGGGCACCGCGCCAATGTCGCCCGCGTGCAGTTCAGGCACGGGAATGGCCGTCTTGCCTTGCATGATGGAAAGATGCGAAAGCTTCTCTGACGTATTGCGCGTGTAGTTCTGCACCGTGGCTTCGTTCTTCACCGAGCCGGAGAAGACCTTGAAGAATGAAATATGCCCCGCGAACGGATCCGAGATAGTCTTGAAAACCTGCATCGT
>JAICWB010000006.1 GCA_025935035.1 Terriglobales bacterium | reverse complement strand
TAAGTCTGGCCGCTGGCAGATGTAGCGATCACCGTAGTTTGCGGGACCACTGCACCTGAAGGATCAGAGACTACGCCGCGAAGCGTGCCTGTGCCGGTCTGCGCTATGGCTGCCGCGGAAAACACCACGGCGAACGTCGCCGCCTTTAAGATTGCGAAAATACGCGAATTCATCATGACTCCAAACAAAATTGAACACCTACCAGCAGGCCCTAACGGCAATAGGATTGCAGTACTACATACGAAATATCGGCTGTGAAAGACTCACCTTTACTGGGGGACACCGCCGCCTGTGTCAGGCGTAGCACCAAGATTCCACGGCGTGAGCAGTGAAGCCGCGCCCGCGCCGGCCGGTGACGCGGTAAGGATCGGCTCGACTCCACTGATGAGGTTGATCGCAGTGGCATCCGTGTTTGCCGTTCCCTCGGTGGTGACCATCATCACCGCCTCGCCTTTTTGCAGATCAGCAAACTGCACCGCAGGCATGCGGTTGAGAATCTGATTGAGATCGGCAGCACCACCGGGGCGCTGCCCGCCCTGTGTGCCGGCCCCATTTCCCCGGCCTTGGCTTTGCGCACCGGTAGAACGCTGCGCACCACCGCCGTTAGAGGCCGCGCCCGCGCTACCCGAAGCCGCTGCGCCCGCAGCACCAGGAAGAGGAATGCCCTTCAGTCTCATGGCAATCATGGTTGCCGCCATCTGCGGAAGTCTGTGCATCTGTGAATCAGTAGCGATGCGCACGGTGATGGGCTTCTTCGTGGCTAAATCATTCACGGTGATCGTATTCTTAGCTGGATCCACTGCCGTGATCAGTCCTGCAATATTTCGGAACGAGCCGTAAACAACTTCGTCGGCCGTCAACTCGGTGCCATCGGGATTCTTGGCGCCGCGTGCACGAAGCTGGTCACCCACCTTTACTTCGGCCAGCGAACTCGGTTTCGCGTCATCAAACTTCACCGAATCTTCTGAATACCGGCGAACTTTTGCCGAAGCCGGCACCTTTACCACCATTTCCTTGTTGGTACCGATGCCAGCCAAAGAAATCGTTACTGAGTCGGTAACGGCATCCACTGATTTCACCAATCCACCTGCCCCGCGACGTTGCCAATCCTGCAGATCTTTCTGCTGCTTTTGAGTGACGTCTTCCTTCTTGATCGCGATGACAGAGACGGCGGCAATACTTTTGTTGTCGGCGCTCGGCGTACCCCGCACACGGATACGGTCGCCGGCTTGGACATCAGTCAAAGCTAGCGGCAAGGCTTTCTTCAGATCCGTCTCGCCGGGCGCGATGCGGAGTAATCGGGCATTGTCCTGGACGGTAACGTTGATGGTGTCACCCGAGTCAGTCGCCAAGACAATAGCGTTGCCGCTGATGTTCTTCACCGTCCCCAGCGCAACACCGGGCGCCGACTGCGCCCAAGTGACCGCAGTCAGAAAACTCACCGCTGCTAATGCACAGAACTTCGCCACTGACTTCTTAATGGAACTCATTCCTGTATTGCCTCGTAAATATTCTTGCGGCCGTTGGCTGGGTCTCGCAGAGGGGAAATTTGGTTGCGTACCATTAGACAGTCTCTCTCTAAGAAAGACGTGCAAGTTGTGTTAATCACAGTAAAGAATTGTAAATGCAACAGATAGGCTGTTTTGGCGTCGCCTAGACCTATCGTGGGAAACCGGGGCTGAGATTACAGGTATATAACTGAGAGAACGTGACTTTTAACAACACCTGCCGTCTAAAAATCCGAAATTAGCGGCCCTCCCAAGATGAATTTCAAAGAGCTTTTTCGCCAAACGTTGAACGCGATCTTCGCGCACAAGATGCGAAGTTTTTTGACCATGTTCGGCATTATCTGGGGAATCGCTTCCGTCATTTTGCTTGTAGGACTGGGCAAAGGATTCAGCAAAGACCAGAAAGAACGGTTGAAGACAATCGGAGTGGATCTTGCCATTGTTTGGGGAGGCCGCACCAGCGCCCAAGCGGGCGGTTTTGCCGCCGGGCGTGACATCCGCCTCAGCGTGGATGACGCCATTGCCATCAAGAATGAATGCTACCGCATTAAGACTGTGAGCCCTGAACTGCGCCGCAACGTGCAGGAAGTGAGCGCATTCAACGCCGCGAACCGCGCCGTGCGCGGCGTCTGGCCTGAGTATCAGAGGTTCCGCTCGCTGAAGACCTCAGAGGGCCGATTGATGAGTGAGGCCGACGAGAAATACTCAAACCGCGTAGTGGTGCTCGGCGTCGAAGCGGCTCAGCAGCTTTATCCTGGCAAGCCCGCGATAGGCGCGTTGCTGACCATGAATGGCGTGCCTTACACGGTCATCGGCGTACTCGAAAAAAAGAAGCAGAACGGCAGTTACGGCAGCGGCCCTGACAATACGCAGCTCTTTGTCCCTTACTCCTCCATGGCGCGCGATATGCCACCGCCCGAACGTCCCGGCATCCAGCCGGGATGGATCAACAATCTAGTAGTGGAAGTAGCAAACCCCGAGGAGCACGAAAAGGCTGTAAAGCAGATTTACACCGTGCTAGGAAGGCGTCATCATTTCAACCCGGACGACAAAGATTCTCTTTGGGTATGGGACACGCTACAAGGCGCAAAACTTACTGACCGCATTTTTAGCGTGATGACGATGTTCTTCGGCGCAGTTGCGGTGATGACGTTGTTGCTTGGCGGCATCGGCGTGATGAACATCATGCTGGTCTCTGTGACCGAACGCACACGAGAGATCGGAGTACGCAAAGCATTGGGCGCGACTGCGAAAGATATCGGACGGCAGTTTCTGGCCGAAGCTGCGATACTTACGACGGTCAGCGGCGCGCTCGGTTTCATCAGCGGCGTAGGTATCTGTTTGATCATGGCGCTGGCACCCATGCCGGATTTCATCCCTCATCCAGTGATATCGCCGCTGGCCATCATCGGCTCACTGCTCACCCTGTCGGTGATTACCATCGCGGCGGGCGTTTATCCGGCCAACCGGGCTGCAGGTTTGACGCCGGTGGAATGCTTGAGGTCCGAGTAACCCGTGGACTTCAAAGAAGTCATCTCGCATAGCTGGGAGTCACTACAACGCAACCGCCTGCGCTCCATCCTCACGATGTTGGGCATTGTGTGGGGGCTTACAACGGTGGTACTGCTGCTCGGCTACGGACAGAGCGTCGGTGATAGCGTATTAGGCGCGTTCATGGGCATCGGCAATAACGTGATCATGATCTGGCAAGGCCAGACCAGCATGCAAGCCGGCGGACAGCGCTCAGGACAACGCATCCATTTCAAATACGAAGACCTGCAAGCTATTCGCGAAGATGTGCCTCTGGTAAAAAATGTAAGCGCCGAGGATGACGATAACTTCGCGTACAAATATGGCAACCGAGTGGTCACAGTTTCTACCAAGTGCGTGCAATATCCCTACGGCGAGATGCGTAAGCTCAATGTTGCGGAAGGCCGCTATTTCGAGCCTTCTGACTTCACCGAACATCGTCGCGTCTTGATCGTAGGGCCCAATGCCGCAAAGAAAATCTTCGGTGGACACCCTCCCGTGGGCGAATTCGTAAGCGTCTGGGGCACCGAATTTCAGGTCATCGGGATGCTGGCGCTCAAGATCCAGGATTCATCGAACAACGGCCCTGACAACGAGAATGTCTTCATGCCGTTCGAGACGGCCGGAGATTTCATCAGCCTCCGCGACCCTGGCATGATCGTTTTTCAGCCTATCAATCCTGCATTGCACAAAGAAGCTTTGCTCGGGGTGCGGACAGTACTAGGACAGCGCCATCATTTCGATCCAAAAGACGACAAAGCCACGCCGGAGTGGGACACCATTGAAGACAGCCAGGAATTGAAACAGTTCTCACTCGCACTACAAGTATTGTTGGGATTCATCGGTGCGCTCACGTTGGGCGTCGGTGGCGTAGGTGTGATGAACATCATGTTGGTTTCAGTGACGGAACGCACACGTGAAGTGGGCTTGCGCAAGGCCATCGGCGCAAGGCCGCGTGATATTGCCATGCAGTTTTTCGCCGAAGCACTGTTGCTGACATTCGTTGCCGGCGCCATCGGTATGCTGGTGGCGGTGGCGCTTGCACACAGTATTCCACCCATGCCGCTGTATTCGGAGTCATTTAAGACAGTGAATCACGAAGGTGACATCTTTCTGCGCACTTCCCTGCCGGTGATGCTCAGCTCTTTCATGATCCTGGCGGGCGTTGGCATTTTTGCTGGATTGTGGCCGGCAATGAAAGCCGCGAGCATGGATCCGGTGGAAGCGCTGAGGTACGAGTGAAGATAGATCGCCGAGGATTCATTTGCACAGCAACCGCAGCGGGAGCAGCCGCTTCTATGGCGCCGCTCGCCGTAGCCCAACGCAAAACGGAAACGACTGATTCCGGCACCGCAGGGCTCAGAGATCTGATGGAAGTGACTCGCGTTCCCGGCATGGCCATTGCCGGACGCGTACGCGGCAAATCGGTGGCTGAGTACCTTGGTGTGGGTTCTGCAGAAACATCTGCACCTGTCACGCCGGAGACGATCTTTCCCGCTGCATCCCTTTCAAAGGTTGTTTTTGCTCGCGGCGTGGAAGAACTTGTACGGCACGGCAAACTGGAATGGAACAAGCCTCTGTCAGACTACGCCGACCTCGGATTGACGGGAGCCGCGCGCAAGATTACGGCCGAGCACGTGCTCACTCACACCACCGGCTTGGCGAACTGGCGATTCAAGCAAGGTGACGCTTTGGAATCGTCGTTCGAACCTGGCACGAAGTGGTCGTATTCCGGTGAAGGCATCTTCCTTCTGCAGCGCGTAGTCGAGAAGATCACGGGCAAGTCAGCAGCGGCGTACATGAAACAAAATGTTCTGCCGATGCTCGGTATCAAAGACGGGACTTATGCGTTCCGTCCGCAAGTGTTGCAATCGGCTTCCATTGGACATGGGCGAGACGGCAGCGTGATGGAAAAATCTCTTTCGTATTACGAGCACGCAAATTTTGAATTGTTGAACGCGGCTGGACTAAGACCGGAGACGGCGACCGTCGAAGAGATCAGTGATGCGTACCAAAGAGCTAAGAAACCCGCCCTTCCTATATTGTTCTCACCAAACATGGCGGGATCGCTGTGGCTGAAGATCTCAGAGTATGCCGCGTTCTGTGCGACTATCGCAGACGAGGCCAAGGCAAAGCATGAAGATTATCCAGACAAGATCGAAGTCGTGAACAAGATCCATTGGACTCGCGGGTGGGGATTGGACAAAACACTCGCCGAGGCCGGAATGTTCGCGTTCGGGGATGGCCCCGGAACCAAAAACTTTGCTTGGCTGCAGCCACAGCAAGGCACTGCTCTGGTCATCTTCACGAACGGCGAGCGCGGCGCCGCAACATACGGCGGCGCGCTTCGACATCTGCTCAACGCTGATCCTGCCGCACTGTATTGGGTTTAAGACCATGTCACAAATGCCGCTGATTAAGTAGCATCCTATCTAGTCATGCAAGAGCACGACGCAGACGTGATCATAATCGGCGCCGGCATCGCCGGACTCGCATGCGCTGAGACGCTGGTGGCAGGCGGGCTTTCCGTCATCATCCTGGAAGCTCGTGACCGCGTGGGCGGGCGCATCCTTACACATTACGACGAGAAGCAACGCTTCCCTATCGAACTCGGCGCCGAGTTCGTACATGGTGAACATCCGGAGCTGATCGAGCGCATCAAGCGCGCGGGCCTGCGCCTGCGTCGCATCAACGAAGAACCTTGGTGTCTTGAAGCAGAGGGCTTGCGGAAATGCGGCGAATTCTGGACACAGACGGAAAAGGTTTTGAACGCGTTGCGCGTTACAAAACCAGACCGCACTTTTGCGGAGTTCTTGCGCTCGCCTACCGGAAGAAGGTTCAGCGCCGATGCGCGTGACAGCGCGACTCGCTACGTTGAGGGTTTCAACGCCGCTCGCGCAGAGCTTATCAGCGTGAATTCCATCGTTCGTGGCTTGCGAACGGAAGAAAAGATAAATGGGGATAAACAGTTCCGCATCGTAGGTGGATACGCGGCTCTTGTAGCGGACATCCTCAAACGATTGCCCGCGGCGCAAGTGCGCATTGATACAGGCACGATCGTTAAGCAGGTGACGTGGAAGCGTAGCGACGTAAGAGTTTCTGCCATGCGCGGACGCACGCGGCAAACTTTTTCCGCCAAGCGCGCGGTTGTAACTTTGCCGCTTGGCGTCTTTCAGGCTGGGACAGTGAAATTCTCACCTATGTTGCGAAAAAAACAAGCGGCAGTAAAAAAACTCTACATGGGCGAGGTCATACGAGTAGCGCTGCGCTTTCGTACACGCTTCTGGGAGAGCATCCGTCCGCAACCTGGCGCAGCCACACTGCGACGCATGGGCTTTCTCTTCTCCGACGATAAAAACTTCCCCACATGGTGGACACAAAGGCCGGCAAAGGAGCCTTTGCTCATCGCGTGGTCGCCAACGTGGCATACAAAGGAATCGCGAGGCAAAACGAACGCAGCTCTGGTCTCAACGGCGCTGGCATCGCTGGCCAAGATCCTCGACATGCCAAAGTCGAAACTGCGCAGGCTCTTACTCGAAGGCCACGTACATGACTGGCAGGCAGACCCGTTCTCCCGCGGCGCATACAGCTATGTATGTGCGGGAGGCGAATCAGCGCAACGCGAACTTTTGCGACCAGAACAACAAACCTTGTTTTTCGCCGGAGAAGCCTGCGTCGAGGATGGCACGAACGGCACCGTGCATGGGGCACTCCAGAGTGGCTCGAATGCCGGACGTGAGTTGCTTCCGGGCGCCAAACCACGCCGAGCGCATCCTGCCGCTCGCAGAACGCTTCAAAACCAGTAGAGCTAGTAAGCCACTATTGGAGATTTTAAGATGTTCGCCCGTTCATGGACGAAGCTCGCCATTGTTGTTCTCGCATCCGCTTCGGCCGCACTGGCGCAGTGCGCTATGAACGCGGCGCAGCCCACTGTCACGATCTGCTCACCGGCGAAAAGCTCGACTGTTTCTGATCCGGTCCACTTCGTGGCGCTGACCAATTCGGTGACCACTGTCACTTCGATGGACATCCTTGTGGACAACGTGGTGGTGTACCACGTAGCGGCGAACAAAGTGGATACCACCATGACGCTGCAGCCGGGCGCGCGGCACATCCTCGTTCGTGGAAAGAACACCGCCGGCACCACATTCTGGAAGTCAGAAGACATCACAGTCAGCGGCTCGCAACCTCCGCCGGATTGCGCCTTGAACACGGCGCAGCCCTCAGTCACTATCTGCAGCCCGTCGAAGAGTGCGACTGTCGCTGATCCTGTGAGTTTTGTCGCTGACACCAATTCCGCCACCGCCGTCAACTCCATGGACATACTCGTGGACAATGCCGTTGTTTATCACGTGGCGGCAAATCGAGTGAACACATCTTTGACCCTGGCTCCCGGCGCGCGCCATATTCTGATTCGCGGAAAAAACGCTGCCGGCACTACTTTCTGGAAGTCAGAAGACATCACCGTCACTGTTAACGCGACGGGCCTCAGCCAACTCCAACACATCATCTGGATGTTCCAGGAGAACCGTTCTTTCGACCACTACTTCGGCCACATGAATGACTACCGCACCAGCATCGGACTGCCTGCAGATGTGGATGGCACGCCGGCCAATGCCAGCAATGCTTCTACTGACGGAACAGTGTTCACACCATTTCATCTCGCTACCAGTTGTATGGAAGATCTCACTCCCGGATGGACGGAAAGTCATCGCGACTTCAACCTGCAATCGCCGACCTCAGAGACCCCGGCAATGGACGGATTCGTTTGGGACGCGGCCCATCAGGCGCAGTATAGCGGATTCCACGACACTGAAGGCCAACGTGCCATGGGTTATTACACTTCTGACGATTTGCCGTATTACCACTTCATGGCCTCGCAGTTTGCCATGAGCGATCGGTGGTTCTCGCCCGTCTCAACTAATTCGCCTGATAACCGCCTTTATGGATTGGCGGCGACATCCCAAGGCTACGTTCACAAGCCAGGACAGCTAACAGCGAAAACGATCTTTGAAGAGCTTGAGAACGCCGGCGTCTCCTGGAAAGTCTATTACTCAGATAAAGAGTCGGACGGCGAGCCGGCAACCAGCATGAACAACTTCTGGGGATTCACGCAGAACCACTTGGATAAGATCGTCCCCATCTCGCAATACTTTACTGACCTGCAGAATGGGACTTTGCCTTCGGTAGCATTCATTGAAGCTGGAACTCTGTCTGGGCGTGATGAGCATCCAGGTACCGCCGATCCGTCCTCCACAACTTCGGGAACGCAGATCCAAGTCGGTGCGGCTTACGTTGCCAGCATCATCAATGCGCTGATGCAAAGCACTTCATGGCGAAGTTCAGCTTTCATTTTGGCTTATGACGAGGCAGGCGGATTTTATGATCACGTTCCGCCGATGCTGGGAGTACCGAACCCTGATGGAATCGCGCCGAAAGATCTCACGTCAGGTGACACCCCGGGTGATTTCACACGAACTGGATTCCGCGTCCCCATGATGGTCGTCTCACCCTTCAGCAAGATGAATTACGTCTCGCACACGCCGGCAGACCATACCGCCATCTTGAAATTGATCGAGACGCGTTTCAATCTCCCTGCTCTCACACAGCGGGACGCCGGTCAGATGGACATGACAGAATTTTTCGATTTCGCAAACCCGCCGTGGCTCAGCCCGCCGAATCCGCCGGTGCAGCCGACAGATTTGGCGTGCCATAACAACTATTTGCCATAAGCGGATCGCCGAAGGCCTACTGAACGACGATGTGGCCTTTCATGTTGGGATGATACGTACAGATGTAGTCGAACGTACCTTTATCTTTGGCCAGGTACGTCCAACTCTTGCCTTGCTCGAGCTTGCCTGAGTTGAATTTGCCTTCGTCGACAGCGTTGTGCGGCACCATGTCTTGATTAGTGAAGACTACGTTGTCACCCACGTTGACCGTCAGTAAAGCTGGCTGGAACTTGAACCCATCGATCAGGATAGTGTGCGTCTGAGGAGCAGGTTTGGATGAACATGCGCCCAGAAACATGACGGCGATACTGAGTGCGATCATTGAAATCGTTCTGCGCATGTTCATCCTCCTCCATTCGGTCAGTTTGTTTTAGTGAGACATTCCAGAGCTGCTGCCGCTGGCCAGGTCAGACTGCACCTTTTTCGCATGCTCCAAATGGCCTTGGAACGCCGGCGCTGTGGAGACCAATGCCTGCTTGAGTTCCGCGTTCTGCGCGCTCGGGATCAGAGTCTTGCTCACCGCGTCAATAACAGCCTGGTGATAGCCGACTTCATTGTCGATGTACGCCTTATCAAAAGCTGCGCCTTTGAGCTTCTTCAACGTAGCGCGTTCTTTTGCGGCGCCATCTTTGAGCGATTTTTCTGTGTCACTGGGTGCCGGTTTTACTTTCAGCTTCGCTCCCAGATCGAATACTGATTTCTGCACGGCCGCGTGGTCGGTCATCATCTGCTGGGCAAAGTCGCGCACTTCCTGGTTCTTCGATTTCGCCAGCGCGATCTTGGCGTAATCCATGTCGATCTGATTGGCGGCCACCACGATGCCCACGATCTGCGGGTCTGACGGCGATTGGGCAAAGGCGGCTGTGCAAAGTGAAAGCGCAAGCGCCGCTACTGCTGATCTCAGAGTGAGTCTCATCTTTATATCTCCTGTTATGTGAATTCGCGCAGTGGCCCCTCAGGGGTGAGGAGTGAATTGAGACTTTGTTTTCGCACTGCTTACAACAAGAGAGTGGATTCGCGGCCGATCGGTTACAGCTTTCTTTCGGGCCAGATCACGGCGAACACATTGTTCACAACGCGGTCACAGCGAACCGCATGGAAAGGATAGGCTTCAGCTTTCTGTTCGCCCGCGCGCATATACAGGCGCTTGCGCAGCAGAGCACGCGCACGGTGCAGGCGCGTCTTCACGTTCTGCTCGGTGATGTCCAGAGTTTCGGCGGTCTCGGCAGTCTCCATCTCCTGAATGTCACGCAGCATGATCACGGTGCGGTATTGATCCGGCAGTGAATCAATGGCGTCTTCGAGAAGGCCACGCATCTCTTTAGCCGAGACTTGCTGTTCAGGGGAAGCGGAACGCTCCGGAAAATTCTTGGCGCGGTCTGATTGCGGATCGACCATCGGTTCGATCTCCTCTCGTCTGGCCAATGAGCGTTTTCTGGCCAGCGCTTCATTGACGGCGATCCGGCTGAGCCATGTGGAGAATTTTGCCCGGCCTTCGAACTTGGAAAGATTCTGGTAAGCGCGAATGTAAGACTCTTGCATCAGGTCTTCGGCGTCAGCATCATTGCGCAAAATAGCGCGTCCGATGCGATATAGACGCTGATTGTGGCGCCGCATCAGCACCTCAAAACTGGCAATATCGCCCGCGACTACGCGCGCGACGATGTCCTCATCAGTATTGGATTCCATTGCTGGGGCGACCATACTTTGAGCGCTCATTATCTTCCTCACTCACAATGGAGTGCACGGGGGCGCACTTGGTTACAAGATTACGGTTCGTAACACTATTTCTTAGGCTGTTTCCGAAGCCGGAAGATCAGGTCAAACCATGGCTTCCAGGTCTTGCCCTGGTCCGTCGATACTTCTGCGGTTTCGCGCACGCCTTCTTTAACCGGCTTCCACGTCGCGTGGACTAGCTCTGTTGCGTCTCCCCCGTCAAAGACCATCTGTGTGCCGTCCCAATGACCGTGGATGACCAGCAATGCACCTTGATTGGTGACCCATGTCTGCTGCCAGCGATTCTCCGGCGCGTAATACGAACTAAGGCTTTGGCCATGTTCGCCGTCCAGGCCCTCATATTGTTCGCGGACCACACAACCATCCAGTATGCGGTCCACCAGCACGTGTGCGGACTTCGCCCCGCCATTCGCCCTGAATACATCCCAGTCCCCGACCCAAAAGTCAAACTGGTGAAATTCGGGAGCCACGCAAGTTGGCACGGACTGCTGCGGGGAGGAAGATGGAACAGGATGCGCCACCATTAATGCCAGTAGCAATACAAAGGAATGCATCACGAAAGAATAATGTATTGAACTACCGATTCAAAGGCGCGATCTTGGCGTCAAAGTATTTGTGTTATCGGAGTAAGTAATGCCAACCGGAATTAGTAAATGGATCCCACTGATCGTGCCGACGATGGCTGTCTGCATCTTTGCCTCTGTTCAAAACCGTGCCGCGAGCGCACAGTCTGACTCCGGCCCCCTCTACAGCGCGCATGAAAGGATCACGCTAACGCGCGACAAAAATAATATGGTCACTGGCCACTTGGAGAAGGGGCACATTGCGGTGGCCTACGTAAATCTGTGGTCGCGTCAAACGGTGGAGCGCTCCACCACCTTATACACGCCAGTGGCCACGATCACTGACGTCCAACCGGTGATCCTGTTCTCACACTGCGACTTGCCGTATAAGTTCGCCATCGAACACGGCCGACTGGAGGTAAGTGGCAAGTGTGAGAACCCAAACTGGGCAGAGGCACCCATTGACGTTGTGGTGCTTTACAGCAAATGAACGCGGATTTATTCGCCCGGATGGTATTTCTTCTCGGTGTGGCCCTTGAGTTGAGCCGGGTAGAAATAAACTTCTCGCAGGTTGCCGGTGGCGTAGCGCTGGGCTTCGTCATCGAAGTGCTTTGAATTCGGATGTCCACTCTCGCCCCCGGCCGTCACCGCGACTGCGTGGATCTTGGGTCCGAATTCGACTACTGCAACGAAGCTATTGCCGCTGGTGCCGTACCACTTCTTCGTCCCCGGATAAGCGTGTGCCCCAAATGATGCCAATGATCCCCACACGGAGGACGTGAACCCCACCGGAATGCTGGGCAGCGCATCATTGAACGGTTGCACTATGTCGCCGTTTACGCGCTGAAAGCGGTTGATGTTGGCCCACGGAGTCTGCCATTTGCCGAAGTCCGACTTCAGCTTGTTAGTTGCCGCTTCCAACGATGCCAACAACATTTTTGGCTCCGCGCCAGCGACGTCATCGAATCCGACCCCCCCTCGGCGTCCGCGCTGCTTGGCGAGCGAACGGGTGATGTCTTCTCCCCAGAACACTGCAAGCGATGTTGGGACTGAGTCCACGCCCCAGCGGAAATCCCATTTGCGCAGCAGCCCGACCTGCTCCGCGAGCGCCGACTTCTGGGTCGGATCGCCGGCTTCGTCCCATGCTCTTACCAAAGCTGGTATGGTCTTTTCGAACCATGGTAAATAACTGTCATAAGCAGCACTCCGCAAAGAGTCCGCCGTGAAATCTTTTTTGTTACTCAGCAGCCGGATGGCATGTAATCCGCGCGCGGATTCTCCGCCCATCTCCACGTATGCTGGAAAATCCTCTTTCTTCAGACTGCTTTCGCCGGCGCCAGACCACGGCGCATTGTTCGAGTTGTAGAGCCATCCGCTTTTTGGATTCAGGAGATGCGGTGTCTCATCAACAGAGAGCAGACCTTGCCAGTCGGTATCTGGAGTGCTGCCGTCCACGGGTTTCGTGTAGTCGAACTTGTTGTCCCGCTTAGGAATGAAGTTTCCTTGGAAGTACGCGATGTCGCCATCCGAGTCAGCAAAGATGGTGTTGTTCGAAGAGTTCGCCTGCAGGTCCATAGTCTTGCGATAACCCGCATAATTCGCCGTTTTTGTGCGCAAGTACGATTGCTCCAAGGCCTCGATCGGACGCTGCATGAGCTGGATGGTGATCCATTTTCCGTTTTCCTCGCGAATGACCGGACCATGGTGAGTAAAGTAAGCAGTGAAAGTTTTATCCGCCATTCCGTGATCCGTCTTATAAGGAACGTGGATGGCCCTTTGTTTCACCGGTCTCTCTTCTTCGCCGTACTTATAAACATATTGGTCGCCAGACTTGGTGATCTTCTCAACGTATTCATCCACCGCGTCCACGCCGCTGGATGTGTGCATCCATCCCGTGTGGTCATTAAAGCCCTGGTAGATGAAAAACTGGCCCCACGTGACGGCGCCGTATGCGTTCAGCCCTTCATGGCTGGTCATCTGCAATTCTGAGCGAAAGAAGAATGACGTATGCGGATTGATCAGCAACAACGCGTGGTGATTTACCGTGTTTGAAGGTGCAATAGCGATTCCATTCGACCCGGAAGGCTCCGGCGCTGGCGCGTCAAAATCTTCGACAGGTATCAGAGCCGTGAGGTTCTTGCCGTTCTTGCCATAGAACGCTTGCAGATCGCGCAAATTTACGCGTTCGATGTCCCCACCGATACTGCCTTCACTGAAACTCAGCGCCATCCATGGCTCAAAGCGCGCTATGACGCGCGGCTTCACCTCAGGATGCTTATATAAATAAAAATTTGCGCCGTCTGCGAAGGCGTCCATCAGCTTCTTCAGCCATTCCGGCGACTCGCCGTATTGCTTCTTCAATACCTCAGGGTCCATGAATAACTTCATGCGCAGATCTTGGTAAATCTTCGATTCCCCCTCGGCCTCGGCGAGCCGGCCCATTGAGTTGATGTAATTCGTTTCCACCCTATTGAAGTCGTCTTCGCACTGCGCGTAAATCATGCCGAACACCGCGTCTGCGTCCGTGTCGCCTACGACGTGAGCGATACCCCAATCGTCCCGCGTGATGGTAACGTGCGACGCCTCGGTCTTCCAACGACTGATGTCCGCGCCGTCTGCGGCGGACGCTGCGGAAGTAAACGCGAATAGAAGAAATGCGAACGAAAGCAGTTTTCTCATGGGACTGGAATTTTAGCGCAGATACCGAAGAGTTGTTGGCGCCTCAGGATGCGTCCGGTCGTTTTCTAATGCTGACTTTCTCTCCTTGCGCAACAATCAACAGATCGATCTCCGTTAGGAAGAGACCATGCTCGATCACTCCGGGGATCGATTTCAGCGCTGCCGCCAGCCGCTGCGGGTCATACGGCCGATCAAAGAACATATCGAAGATGCAATTGCCCTGGTCGGTCACGAAGCGCGCGCCACTCGCCAGCTGTCGAATCACTACCCGGCTGCACAAGTCAGCCAAAGACTTCTCAACAAATGCCGCAGCGAACGGCAGCACTTCGACAGGCACCTTCACTTTGCCGAGTCTTTCCGCCAACTTGCTCGAATCGGCGATGCAGATCATCGTTTCAGACGCCGCCGCCAAAATCTTTTCCCTGAATAGCGCACCACCACCGCCTTTTACAGCGCGCAATTGAGGGTCGATCTCATCCGCTCCGTCAATCGTCAGGTCAAGGCGCGAGACGCCGCAGAAATCCACCAGTGGGATGTTCACGCTGCGAGCGAGTTGTTCGGTCGCCAGCGACGACGACGTCGCCGTGACGCTCAAACCCTGTTTGACACGTTCGCCGATCTTCAGCACAGCATAAGCCGCTGTGCTGCCGGTACCGAGGCCGATGATCATGCCATCGCGCACGTACTCGACTGCGGCTTGCGCCGCCAGCTTCTTCTCTGTTTCTGCTGCCGTCACGCGAACTAGATTACACGTGCAATCTCTAAAAGGTTGCCATTTTTCGCACACCCATTGCTACTGCGCCGCCAAACGCCTTCGCATCCAAATGCATATGGCGATGGACCGTTCCAAGAAAGTGGTGTGGGTAGCGATTTCTTCTAACCTCGCTGTCGCCTGCGCAAAGTTTTTTGCCGCAGCTGCTTCCGGCAGCCCGGCCATGATGGCAGAAGCAGTCCACTCTACCGTGGACAGCGGCAATGAGGTGCTTCTCCTATGGGGAATCCATCGCAGCAAGCGCCCGCCTGACCGTCTTCATCCCTTCGGACACGGAAAGTCTCTCTACTTTTATTCCCTGCTGGTCGCTGTCTACATTTTCGGCGCCGGCGGCGGAGTCACCATCTTTCGCGGCATCCGCGAGATGATGGACCCGCACCCTAGCAGTGGCAGTCCTACCTTAAGTTATGTCGTCCTCCTGATCGCCGCGCTGCTCGATCTTTATTCCTGGCAGGTCTCTTACAGAGAGCTTCGCAGACAAAAAGACGGCGATGAAAGCGTCTTCGATGAGATCGTGGGCAGTAAAGACCCGACCATATTCACTGTCTTCCTCGAAGATTCGGCCGGCCTCGTCGGCAATGGACTTGCATTTCTCGGTGTCTTCCTGGGACATCGTTATCACAATCCCTATTTTGATCCAGCCGCCTCCATCCTCATCGGCCTAGTGCTTGCAGGGGTTGCATTCTTCATGGGGCGCGAGACGGGCGCGCTCCTCGTCGGCGAACGTACCACCCGTAAGCGGATCGGGAAGATGCGGCAACTGATCAAAGCGGATCCCGCAGTAGAAGTGGTAGCCCACTTGAACACGATGCAACTTGGACCGCGAGAGGCCCTGTTGATCGTAGAAGTGCAATTTCAGAGAGGCTTGGGCGTCAAAGATGTGGAAGAAGCGATTCGACGCATTGAAAAGTCTATTCGGCAACAAGAGCCGGGTATGCTGCGAATGTCTATACAGCCAGCGTTGCTCAATGGCGAACCAAAGCGCAGAAAAGATGCCGCGTAGGTCCTTCGCAAAGAAAACGCCAGCGGCCGAAGCCGCTGGCGCGATTCATCTCCAATGACTTCTAGAGCGTCTTCAAGAACGCCACCAAGTCAGACTTTTGCTGGCTGTTCAGTTGCAGGTTGAAGCGAGTGTTGTAGAACTCCACCACGTCCATCAAAGTAGCTGCGCTGCCGTTATGGAAGTACGGAGCTCGCGAAGCCAAACCGCGTAAGATCGCGCCTTTGAATTTTCCTATGTCTTCGCAGCGTCCCGTTACGAGGGCCCTTCCCGGATCTGTGGTTTGAATGGTCTTGCCCGTCAAGTTGCAGCGGAACGTATAGAGCGGCATATCTGGCGTACGACGCGATGCATCCGTAAGTCCGATATTGAGAGGCTGCGAGAGTGAGTGGTCGCCCACGTTCGGTGAGTCATGGCACGTGGTGCAAGTACCCAAGACGGTCTGCTGGTTTACGACGTCATTGATACCCGCTACACCTTCGATGGGGATGGGCAAGGTGTTGAACAGAACTTCGCCGCGGGCGACGGCTGCGCGCGCTTCCGAATATTTCGCGTTCGGCGAACTGCTAAGGTTCGCCCACTTCTGGTACATGGTGAGCGCGCTGGAGTCAAAGGCCTTTCCCGTGGGGTTGAGGCCCAACGGGTCATTGATGCCGAGGAAGAACTCTTGTGACACAAGGCTCTGGGGTCCGCCGTTGCCGCCTTCCGCATCCAGATTGCCCGCATCATTGTCGGTGGCTTGCGCGGTGGTCAATGACATCTCAAAATCCACGATGTCCTTGATCTGCGCCGCGGTGGGCGCCACCGCTGCTTGCGCGTGGCCCAGCGTGGCGTCGTTGGCTTGCGAAGCGAGGTCATTGACGATTGATTGCCCCGCAGCAGTCTCGCGACCATCCCACATTACGGTGCTCAAGAAACGCAGATTCGTGGAAGGCAGCGGACGGCGGAACAATGCGAGCGCACCGGGCGTTGCGCAGTTGTAAGGATCATCGATCGACTCGAGCGTGAAGGCCGCGTTCGCAGGCACCGGCATGGACACGCGGATGAGCCCCTTCGTCAACAACATGCTGTACGCCTGGCGTCGCGCGTCAACCGTGGATACATCTGCGGTCGGGCAAACTGCACCGTCCACCGGACGAAAGATTGGATCAAGACCACCATCGGCGTCAAAGCGGGCTTGCACATGCTCCGGCGTTATACCCCAACCATCACTGGGCTGATGACACGTCGCGCATGTGCGGCTATTCGTTCCTAGATTCTGGAAGAACGCGCTGCTCAGGTTGATGCTGCCTTGCGAAGAAAATGTTTTTAGTGTGCCCGTTGAGTTAGGAAATGCCTGAAGGTTAGGAGAATGGCTATCTGCGGTCACACCATACGTGAAGAATAAAAGCAGCGTACAAGTGCAAGCGATCAGAACGGAACGTCTGGCCGAGGGAAGTCTGGACATGAGTGGCGCCTCTTAGGTCTTAAGGGATTTACAAAGGGGCCTGGGATAGCAGGTGAAAGAGAGTAGTTCAAAAAAAGCTTCCCAGACAAGGGAAAAATCTGCTTAATCACATAGTGCAGCGAGG
Source organism: Terriglobales bacterium (assembly GCA_025935035.1). GTDB lineage: Bacteria > Acidobacteriota > Terriglobia > Terriglobales > Acidobacteriaceae > JAICLA01. The sequence goes on along the minus strand of JAICWB010000006.1, from coordinate 14,580 downwards.
GTCTCGAGCAATCTATGGAAATGTGCAGATTCTTGCAAACTTTGCACTTCTAATTGTGCAATCAGTGCAAAAGTCCGTACACATTAAGATTGCTCCCTGAGGTCACGTAAGCTTTGCCATTGATTATGGTGGGTACCATAAAGACAGCGCCGTTTCCCAGCGCATCCCGTCCGGCATTTTGATTTGAGTTGTAAAGCTCATGGCTGAGATTGGCCGCGTCATACGCGTGCAACACTATCGAGTGGTCGAGGCGGAATTCCACGAACCAGAGAATTCCTTGTGTGCTGCCATTCGCCGTGATCACTGGGATCACGCCGCGGCCCGTTTGCCCGTTGGCTTGGATGACAGTGTTAGTGATGCCGGTCTGAGTGAGGTGCGCATTCGCCAGACTGAAAGCACGCACTCCGCTGAACACTGAACCGATATACACCGTGTTGTTCCAGAAAGTCGGCGTTCCGTACATACGATAAGTGGTGTCATTACTAGTCTGTCCGCACGGCGCAGGATTGATCAGCAGATCTTGCGGTATCTGCGGATTACCGCCGCTCGCGCTGAAGTGTCCGAGATTGTCGCGGTCGAGCAGATAGATACGGCCCTCTTTCGAGCCGGTGACCATCAAGTGAGCGGGAGAGCTGCTCTGATCGGGCAGCAGTATGACATTCCCGCTGCCATAATCGAGGTCCCCGCGGTTGAGGCAATCCTGGTTGAATGGCGTGAACCAATCCACGATATCAAGGCTGTTTCCGTTCAGGTGCAACTTCAGTGTGCTGTCGCCGATGTCTTGTCCGCCGTTGTTCATGGTGAACTCACCGTCGCCCGTCTGGAGATAGACGTTGCCCTCCGCATCTGCAACCGGCGCAGCGCCAGACATCCATATGCCGCCGCCTTCCGTGCTGGGGGTGACATTCAACGCGGCGAGGATCTTCATGCTTGAGGCGTCAACAGCGAACACCCATCCGTGATATGGCTCGATGTCAGAGTAAGAAGCGAATGCGACATATACCACGCCGTTCACCAGTAGCAAGCCTGCACGTTGATTCTGCGGCTCCGGCAGGAAGGGAATTTGCCCATTGCCGTCGTTGCCTATTCCGCTGCCCGGCACGGTCGCCGCGAATTCAGTCGGACCGCCGAATTTTTCGCTGCCGTCGATCAGACTGATGGCGTGCAGCTTATGCTTGATCACGCCCTTCTCGCTGGTCATCGCGGAAACATAAAGCGTCTGAGAAGCCGGATCGATCACCGGCGTGCCCGTGATTCCAACAGTCGGCCCAAGAAAAGTGCGGCCTTTACCGTTGTCCACATTCACCACAGCGGTTATGCCATTAGCAGGATCGGTGAAATTGCGCACCCAGAGAACGGCGAACGTATCAGCATCGAGAGCATAGACAATGTCATGCTCGGTCGCGAGGTAAAGCACATTATGTGTCCCACCGCCGATGGATAGGTCGCTTACATACAGCGGCTCGGCAAATATTAGTCCGTCAAGGGTCTTTTGGTTCAACCTGCCGAAACTGTTTGCATTCACATTGCTCAAAGTGAGAGCAGTCTCGTTCGTGTTGGCGCCTGTACCAGACAGATCGATTTTGTAGCGAAAAATACCGGGCAGCGCGGAGCTTGGAGGTGGCGTTGTGGGCGGCGGCGGAGGGGTGGTCGGCGGAGTTGGCGCGGCTGTGCCGGTAGAGGGCGGCACGTTGGATGCTCCAGTTATCCCCCCACAGCCTGTGAGCTGGACGATGCCGAGTACAACGATCAGGAGAAAGCAAAGACGTGCAAGCACCTTGTGAATCGACATCGCAGCCCCAGAAATGAAATTTTCACCAAGCACGTACTCGCATTGTTGAGAGTGCACGCTGCGAACCGCGAGTTGTCACCGTGAGGGCGGGAATCGTGAGTAGCGGAATTAAAAAATGCTTGCTTGTCGAACTTCGGTTACGGAGAATTCAGGTACTGAGCATCCTGTGACAGAACTTGGTGGCGGCGTGTGGACTCGAACCACAGACCTACGGATTATGAGACCGTCGCTCTAACCACCTGAGCTACGCCGCCGATTGTGAGGGAAGAAAAAAGAAGCCGCCCGTGCAGGCGGTCTCTTTAAAGACTCAACTCTTACGATTCTAAAAGCGCTGTAAAACCGTGTCAAACGTCACCTTACCCGGGCCGCTTCGCACATCGTGGAACCCACGTGCCCACGGATCCAGCCACTCTGTATTTGTTGCCATCTTCCTTATTTTGGTTCCCATCTAATTAACTGAAGCAAGGAGGGTGCATGAGAAAGTTCAAGATCTATTTATCTGCCATTGCCGTGGTAATGGCGATGTCGCTCACCGGGTACGCGCAAGACGTTCACACTGACTATGACAAGCATGTGGATTTCGGCCACTTCCACACTTATCAGTGGGACCGCGTGCAGACTACGAATTCACTTTGGGAACAGCGCGTGAAGGACGCGGTCGATAAAGACCTGCAGGACAAAGGTTGGCAAAAAGTAGATTCCGGCGCGGACATCATGATCGACGCAGTGGGCGCGACCCAGAACCAGCAGGAATACCGGGAGTTCTATAACGGCTTTGGTCCCGGCTGGGGCTGGTGGGGATGGCGCGGAGGTCCCAGGACCGTCGAGGTTGTGAACTACAAGACCGGCACCCTCGTGGTGGACATGTATGACGCCAACAGTCATCGCTTAGTATGGCGCGGTACAGCCGCTGACACCGTCTCTGACAAACCTGAGAAGAACGAGAAGAAACTCGATAAGGCAGTGGACAAGATGTTTGACAAGTTCCCGCCGAAGGCGAAGGACTAGCAAGGCGCAGCATTGGGCGCCGGCACGACCGGCGCCACACTTGACGGAAAAAGAACTATGACGACGAGAACGACATCCCTACTGCTCAGCGGCCTGCTCATTTTCGGTTTGGCCGGATGCGACGCGGATTCTGCACACGAGAAGTCCGCCGACACCACGCAACAACTCAAACAAGATGCAAAAGACGCCACCGTCAAAGCTAAAGAAGGCGCGCGCCAGGCGGGCAAAGACCTGAAAGCCATGGCCTCAGGAGTGAAAGAAGGCTGGAGCGAAGACAAGAATGCGCTCGACCTGAACAGTTGTAGTGCTCAGCAACTGACTGCCCTTGGGCTAAGCCAGAAGCAGGCATCCCTCATCATCCAGAACCGTCCCTACAAGATGCGGCATGACTTGGTCACCAAAGGCGTGATCAGCGAACAGGAATACAAAGACGTTGAGCACAAGGTGACGGTGAAGTAGCTGTTATATTTCTAGCGATGAAGGCTGTCGCGATCATTCCCGCCCGTATTGCCTCCACCCGCCTGCCGCGCAAGATCCTGCGTGAGATCGCAGGTCAGACCATGCTGCAGCGCGTCTATGAAGCGGCCAAGAGCTGCAAGCTGCTGAGTGAAGTCATCGTCGCGACCGATTCACCCGAGATCATGGACGTCTGCCACAAGCGCGGGTACCGCGCGCAACTCACGTCCGACAAGCACAAGAGCGGCACAGACCGCGTGCATGAAGTGGCACAAAGCCTGCCAGACCACGATCCGATCGATGTCTTTGTGAATGTTCAAGGCGACGAACCCCTCGCTCGGCCTGAACATATCGATGCGCTTCTTAGGCCGATGAGCAATGCGCAAGTTCGTGTGTCCACTGTTATGACGCCGTGCCCTCCGGCAGACGTCGCCAATCCAAACGCAGTGAAGATGGTGGTAAACAAGCAGGGCCGGGCGCTCTACTTCTCCCGCTCTACCATCCCCTTCGACCGCGATATGAGCGCCGGTTTTCGTTACATGAAGCATCTCGGTTTCTATGCCTACCGCAAGGCCGCTCTCGATACCTTTTGCCTGCTTCCGGAGTCTGACCTCGAGCGCAGCGAACGTCTCGAACAGCTTCGCTTTTTGGAGAATGGCATTGACATCTACGCAGCAGAAACACCCTTTGACACCATCGGCGTAGACACCGAAGAAGACCTCAAGCGCGTGGAAGGCATCTTACTGAGCAGAAAGTAGTGGCTTGAAAAAAAATTTAGCGAGAACTACAGTCGTGACCACAGGTGAGTGCCAAGAGCGCGCTCTCCTGCGCGACCGCAGCGCGAGGATGCAGCCGCTTCTAGGCGGAGTCCTGGAATAAAACGCATGGCCAGCCTTCCTGAATCAAAAGTCTTCCCTAACGATCGCTTCGAACTTTTGGTTCGCTCTTACCTCGACAACATCGTTGAGTGGGAAGTCGTCCACAACTTCGCCATGGCGCACATTGATGATCCGTACCTGCCCGAGTTCCAGCGCCCCATGGAAGACTTGCACATGATGTTCCTGCCCGAGGTGCGGTTTGATGCGGAGTCAGTCCACGAAAAGCCACAGATCCGCTACTTGCTCGACCTCCTCGATTCGATCAAGGAAGATGTGGAGAAGCTCGGGCCGGACGTCGTCCGCAACCGCGAAATGGAGTTGATGGCCCGCGAACCAGAGAGCAAACTCAAGTCGCGCCGGGAATTCCGCGACCGGCACCGGCGGAAATAATCGCCGTCCAATACCATCTGACGCACTTCTTTCGCGCGACATTTCCCTTCACAGTGGGTTCCGTCTCAGAAGCAATATCATTTCCTGGGGGCCTGCCATGTTTCCACGCACCGGGCGCATCGTTCTACTGATCGTGATCGTTTTCTTCATGGCCAAGATCGCTCTGCGCGCGCAACAGCATGACCACGCGGCGATGTCTTCAAATCAAGCGATCACAACCCAGCATTCGTCCTCCTCGCAAGACGAACTGAATACGGCAACCGATGCCATGAGCCACGGCCATGAGCATCACATGGGCCCGCACATGCACATGAGCACATTGCGTTCCCCAAATGCTGCGGATACCGCCCAAGCGCAAAAGATAGTAGAGGCTGCCCGTGCCTCGCTCGAGAAATACAAAGACGTGAAGGTCGCGGAGGCAGATGGCTTCAAGATCTTTCATGGTGAGATCAAGCAGCCTATGTACCACTTCACCAACTATAAATATGCGATGGAGGCGGGCTGGACATTCAATCCCGAGCACCCTACTTCTTTGCTCTACGAGAAAACTCCAGACAACAACTTCAAATTGATCGGCGCGATGTACACGGCTCCGGCACGGTTCACTGAAGATCAGCTCAATATGCGTGTCCCGCTCAGCGTGGCGCAGTGGCACCAGCACGTGAATCTTTGCCGCCCGCCTATTGGGCAAAGCGCCTCCATGTTGCAACCGCAGCCACTCTTTGGGTTGAACGGCTCCATCAGCACCGAACAAGGATGCAAGGCCGCTGGCGGCACATTCATTCCGCGTATCTTCGGCTGGATGGTCCATCTCTATCCTTACGAAAAAGACATGGATGCGATCTGGTCAGTGGAACGCCAGAAGCATGACGACATGGCAGACATGCCCGGCATGAAGCATTGAGCTGCAGCATCTAGGCGGCCAGCACGAAACGTCAAGCGATCTCCCGCCCGCCGCTTGACACTCTTCGCCGAAGAATTAAGACTCTTGAGCGCCAGCAATCATCGCTCGCCAGGAGTCTTCGTGAAAAAGCTTGCTTACCTGTTTCTCTTTATTCTTCCAGTCTTTGCTTTCGCCCAATCGCCTGACGCGCCGCCTGCACCGCACATCACCTATATCAAAGCCGGGCGTCTGTTTGATGCGACCTCAGACGCCGTGCGTACAAACGCGGTCATCGTCGTCGAGGGCGACAAGATCCAAAAGCTCGGCTCAACCTCTGATATTGACATCCCGGCGAATGCAGATGTGATCGACCTCTCTGCGGATACCGTCCTCCCTGGGCTCATCGATTGCCACACGCACCTCAGCGCCCGCGCCGACCGCTACAACCCCATCTACGATTTCCGCGATACGCCCTTCGATTCCGCTTTTGCCGCAGTGGTGAATGCTCGCAAGACCCTCGACGCCGGTTTCACCACGGTGCGTGACGTTGGCTCGCCGCCGTTCCTCGCGGTAGACCTGCGCAATTCCATCAATGACGGATACATTCCCGGGCCGCGCGTCGTTGCATCCGGCCCTGCCATCTCCATCACCGGCGGACACGGCGACCTAAACAGTTATTCCCCGCAGACCAGCGTGTGGATGTTCCCGAAGGAAAAAGACTTCGCCATCGTGGACGGCGTCGAGCAGATGCAACACACCGTGCGCGCGCAAGTGAAGTACGGTGTGGACGTCATCAAAGTCCTCGCCTCAGGCGGGGTGCTCAGCAAGGGCGACAGTCCCGGCGCACCGCAGTTCACTTTTGATGAACTCAAGATGGCAGCCGATACCGCGCATCAGGCCGGGCGAAAGATAGCCGCACATGCCCACGGCGCGCAGAGCATCAAGGACGCCATTCGCGCAGGCTTCGACTCCATTGAGCACGCGTCGCTGGTGGACGACGAAGGCATCGCTCTCGCCAAGCAGCATGGCACCTACTTCGTGATGGACATTTATAACGATGACTATCTTCTCGGCAATGCCATCAAGTTCGGATTGGAAAAGGAGAACATTGACAAAGAGCGCAAGCTCGGGCGCACCCAGCGCGAGAACTTCGCTAAAGCTTTTAAGGCCGGTGTGAAGATGGCGTTCGGCACCGATGCCGGCGTCTATCCGCATGGCGACAACGCAAAACAATTCTTCTACATGGTGAAATACGGCATGACGCCCGCACAGGCGATCCACGCGGCAACATCAAACGCCGCAGACCTCATCGGCCGCAGCGCAGAAGTGGGCACCCTGCTACCAGGCAAGTTTGCGGACATCGTTGCAGTGAAAGGCGACCCCTTGTCAGACGTGACGACGTTGGAGCACATGGACTTCGTGATGAAAGGCGGCACGGTCTACAAAAGTGACGGCGTAGCGAAGTAAAAGGCTTACCGCAGAAAAATCTGAAACGGCAGATTGCGCAGAAAAACTAATAATCTCTCGAAAACCCCGCTTATGAACGCAAATACTGAAATGAAGCACGCCGATTTGACCGAAAAGATCATCGGCGTTTTCTACTCTGTTTACAATGAACTCGGCCATGGCTTCCTCGAATCGGTCTACGAAGAAGCTATGGCTATTTCACTAGAAGAAGCCGCCTTTTCGGTGGGTCGGCAACTGTCCGTTCCTGTTTGGTTCCATGGAAAACAGATCGGGGATTTCCGCACAGACATCATTGTCAATGATTGTGTGCTTTTGGAACTCAAAGCAGTTCAGCATCTCGATTCCGCACATGACGCTCAAATCATGAACTATTTGAAAATCAACTCGCTTTGAAGTTGGATTGCTATTAAATTTCGGTCCCCGTCCGGAAGTTCACCGCCGCATCGTCGGCAACGATCGAAAAAACTTCAAGCTATTATCTAAAAGAGCATCGACCAACTCTTGAAGAGACATTGGACCTACGTTGTGCCGCTTTTAGACTTCTCAGTGTGATCCGCGTTCATCCGCCTTTTCAGATTTTTCTGCGGTAAGCTTTTCAGTTTTTCCCATGTAGAATCACCCACAATGCTTCGCAGGTTAGGCGCCCTTTTTCATCCATCTCGTCAGCACACGGCCAGTTCCGCAGCCGTGTTGCTCATGATTGCCACCCTGCTTGCGCGCATTGCCGGTTATCTTCGCGATGCTTACGTCGCTGCTGCCTTCGGCGCAGGGCCTAAGACAGACGCTTATGTCGCTGCCTTCACTCTTCCCGACTTCCTGCTTTACCTGATGGCCGGCGGGGCTATCTCCGTCACGTTCATTTCGTTATTCACGCGCTACATCGCGGAAAACCGCGAGGCGGAAGCTCAGCAGGCTTTCTCAGTCATCATCAGCGTGATGAGCGTTGTGTTCACCGTGGTCATTATCCTCGGTGAGATCTTCGCGCCGCAGTTTGTGGGTTGGTATTTCAAAGGCAGTGAGCAGCAATTGTGCGTGCAACTCACGCGCATACTCTTGCCGCAGCCGTTGTTCTTTTTGATCGGCGGCATAGTCTCAGCAGTATTGCAGACGCGAAGGCAGTTCTTGATTCCCGCCTTCGCGCCGATCATTTATACGGGATCCATCATCCTCGGTGGAGTGCTGTTCTCGCGGCAGATCGGCATTCACTCTCTCGCCGTAGGCGCAACCGTAGGCAGTTTGATCGGACCATTCCTGCTGAATGCGGTCGGCGCGCGGCGCACAGGGATCGGTTTCGCACTCGCGTTCACGCCTGCGCATCCCGCATTTCGCGAATGGTTGCGCATGTCCATCCCTCTGATGCTCGGTGTTTCCGTTGTCGCCGCAGACGACTGGATCCTGCGTTACTTCGCTTCGTTCTCCGCAGGCGATATCACTCGATTGAATTACGCGAAGCGTTTGCTTCAGGTGCCCATCGGCGTGCTGGGCCAAGCAGTCGGTCTCGCATCGCTTCCCTTCTTTGCGCGCCTTTACAGTGAAAAGAAGTTGGATGAGTTCGCCTCAACCGTCAATCGTTCCATCTCGAATCTGGGTGCGCTTTCACTGCTGGCGACTTCATGGATGCTTGCCGTCGCCGTGCCGTTAGTGGACTTGGCCTTTCGTCGCGGGAAGTTCACGCACTTTGACACCACCGAGACTGCCACATATTTCTACGTCTTCTCCCTGTCGTTGGTCTTCTGGTCAGTGCAAGGGCTCTACGCGCGCGCGTTTTATGCCGCCGGAGACATGCTGAAGCCAATGGTCGCCGGAACGATCGTCACCGCTGCCTCGCTACCTATTTACTGGGTATTGTTTCATCGCATGGGAGTGATCGGCCTCGCGTTCGCTTCAGATATCGCCATCGTCATGCACACCATCACTTTAGCGGTGATGCTGCACGCTTACGGAATGGCGTACATCTGGCGGCTCGATTGGACGGAGATACTAAAAGCGCTGACTGCGGCGGTCATAGCCGGGGTACTCGCTTCGTTCGCCGGACGGGCATTCCCTTTTGTAGGCACCAGACTTTCCGCCATCGAAGGTATCCTGTTGAGCACGCTTACTTGGGCAGCGGCAGTTGTAGCGGTACTTTGGCTGTTACGCTCTGAGTTGTTGAGGGAATTGCGACGGAGAATATGAAACCGCGATTGTCGGTTTTTTGGGAAACGGGAAACAAGGAACGGGAAACCGTTCTAGCTGACGATCCGCATCTTGTTCCAGTCGTAGTTAAACTGCTTACCGCAATCCAGGCACACAACATAGTGTTTGCCTGATGAGACGACCGGCTCCCAATCCACATCCTGGCTCTTAGAGCGTGAGAAGGTCACTGCTGCGAACGGCTGCGAGATGTTCTTGTGCTTGCAAGAGATGGAGAGCATCTGCAGGATTTTTCCAAACATCAATCGCTCCGAAGGTCCTAAAAAGCTATAGGAGTTCCGGACGCGGCACGCCGCCGCGCCCGGACTTCCTGTTCTTGTGGCAAAGACTAAGCGCGTGCTGCGGTGGTCTCTTTTTCGTGCGAGTTGGTGGTTGTGGAAGTCGGCTCGATCTTGCCGTCGGCGCCCTTGGTTCCGGGCTTGCGGATATCGATGCCGCCCTTGAAGAATGCTCCGTCTTCGATGCTGATGCGCTGGGCGATCACATCGCCGGTCAACGAACCTTCGTTGCGGATGTCCACGCGGTCGCTGGCGACAAGGTTGCCCTTCAGTTTGCCGATGACTACGATCTCACGCGCCGTCACATTGGCGCTGACCACGCCGTTCGGGCCCACGGTCAAGCGATTGCCCGGCAGTGAGATGGTGCCTTCCACCCGGCCGTCGATGTAGAGCGATTCTGATCCGCTGACTTCGCCTTTGATCACCAGGCTCTTGCCGATGCTGGCCTGTTCCTGCGGATTGTTAGTGCCAAAATTGCGCGCCTGTGACGGCGGAATCAGGTCTGTGGTGGGCGTAGTGGTCGGTGCAGAATTCGAAATGGGCATAGTCGTCTTTTCCGTTCCTGGTGTTGGATTGTTTGGGCGTTGCGGGTTGGCGTTCGAGGCGCCTGGCGAAGTTGCGGGTTTCCACATGTGTGCGCTTCTCCTCTTCTCTCTTTGTTTGGATTATGCGTTATGGGATTACGCACCTGCCGCCGCAGTTGCTCTCATGGCGCACAAAATAAATCCTGGGGTACGTTCGTCAGTTGCACGTTGCCAGCCAAAGTTCGCGCCGCCGGGAATCACACGATGCTGCTGCAATTTCGCGATGTAAAGTGCTGAGTCGTGTTCCCCTCACCAAACTTCACGTTCGCGAACGTGTAAATAGTGCTTTTCTGCGGGAAAAACTTGCATTGGCCAAAGCCCTTAGTCGCCTTTCACATTCGCGTCTTAATATGGATTAGGCCGCTCCGTAATCCTTTTGGGCCATAAGTATGTATGTAAGGATTGCCGGGGTGTCTTCACTGACGCACTCGCTCGCCGGATGAGAGAATCTAAACGGTGATAACAGACAAACATATCCTGCGCTTCCTCGAGCGGCAGCCCCGCCAGTCCGCGGCATACAAACAATTCGTGCGTGAGCTGCAGATCCGCGGCAGCGAGCGCCGTGAGCTCGAACTCAAGCTGAAAGAGATGACGCGCGCAGGCGACTTGATAGAGATAGGTCGCGACCGTTGGGGTGTTCCTCAATCCGACAGCGGAAAGAACCTCATCTCAGGACGCCTGCAGATGCATCGCGATGGCTATGGTTTCGTTACGCCGGATGCAGACGCCGCCGCACGCAAGAAGATCGAGGGTGACATCTTCATTCCGCCTCCCGCCATCGGCCAGGCTATGCATGGCGATCTCGTGCTGGTGGAACTTAGCCCGAACTCGCGCGGCGATAAAGCCGAGGGCCGCATCGCCAAGGTAGTAGCGCGCCAGCACACGACAGTGGTGGGCACCTTCCATTACGGTCGCCATCAGAACTTTGTTAAGCCCATAGACGAGAAGATCGCCGGCGAGATCATCATCCCGCCCGGCATGGAAGTGCCGAGCCAAAAACAAGACGAATCCGTCAACCGCGTCATCGGCAAAGAGGCTAAACGCTCACAACAAGATGACATTGACGGCATGGTCGTCGATGTCGAAGTCACTAATTGGCCTACCGCGACCCAGAATGCGCAAGGCCGCGTGATCGAGGTCCTCGGTTTTGAAGACGATTTCGGCGTGGACGTCGAGATCATGATCCGCAAGCACCATCTGCCGCACGTTTTTCCCGCGGATGTGCTTCAGCAGGCGCAATCGATCTCCAACGTCATCCCGCAAACTGAGGTCCGCGCGCGCCGCGATTACCGTGATCTGCCCATCGTGACGATTGACGGTGAGACCGCACGCGACTTCGATGATGCGGTGCTGGTCCGTCCACTGCCCAATGGCAATCACGAACTTCAAGTCCACATCGCCGATGTTGCGCAATACGTGAATGATGGCACCCCGCTCGACGACGAAGCCCGCCTGCGCGGAACCAGCGTTTATTTCCCCGATCGCTCCGTACCCATGCTCCCACTCGAGCTTTCGACCGACATCTGCAGCCTTCGCCCGCAAGTCGACCGTCTGGTCCTGAGCTGCATCATGGAGATCGATCACTCCGGCGAAGTGGTGGGATATGAGATTCACGAAGGCATCATCCGCTCAGCCGCTCGCATGACCTACACAGCGGTGCAGGCCATCCTCGATGGCGACTCGGCTACGCGCAAGGAATACGCGGATCTCGTCGAACATCTCGAACGCGCAAAGCATGTGGCGGAACTGCTAAACCGTAAGCGCGAGCGGCGTGGCTCCATTGACTTCGACCTGCCCGAACCGGTCATCGAATTCGACGAGCAAGGATTAATGCGCAACATCACGCAGTCAGAACGAAAGTTCGCGCACCGCCTGATCGAAGAATTTATGCTCGCCGCGAATGAATCGGTCGCGTCATACCTTGAATCGCATCAGATCGCCTCTCTCTACCGCATTCACGAGAAGCCCAGCGCCAAACGCATCTACGATTTTGAATTGATGGCTGCGAGCTTTGGCTACTCACTCGGCGTGGACATTGCCGTGAAGCAGATGCAGACCCGCGGTGACCGCCGCCATCACCACGGCAGTGGACGCAATCCGCAATCCATGGAGATCCCCGAAGAAGTCCATGTCACGCCGCGCATGTACCAAAAGCTGGCCAAGAAGATCGCCGGCACGCCGGAGGAACGCATCCTCTCGTTCTTGATGCTGCGTTCGCTCAAGCAGGCAAAATATTCAGAGGTGAATGAAGGCCATTTCGCCCTGGCCGCGCCAACTTACACCCATTTCACTTCACCCATTCGTCGCTATCCTGACCTGATCGTCCACCGCATCTTGAAAGAAGTGCTTCAAGAACAAAATTCGCACACCTCTTCGCATGATGACCTGCCGAATCTGATTGGTCGAGGCGAAGACGGGGAATCACACTCACCCTGGTCCAAGCGAGCACCCGTGGAAGACCGTCACGCCGGGCGCCGCAAGAGTAAGCATCAACAACAGATAGCGCGCCAACATGAGGGCGAACTCTCCGGCCCCATCCCGGAACACCTGCTGCATGAGATCGCTGAAGAGAGCAGCCAATCCGAGCGGCGCGCGGACGAAGCCGAACGCGAGCTCATCGAGTGGAAAAAGATCAAGTTCATGCGTGACCGCGTTGGAGACGAATTCGACGCGCTCATCATCAGTACGCAAAAGTACGGCTTCTTCGTCGAACTTACTGACATGTTCGTCGAAGGCCTAGTTCCCATCAATACCTTGATCGACGACCGATATACCTATCGCGAGAATACGCGCCAGATCATCGGTGAACGTGGCAAGCATGCTTACTCCATCGGCGACCGCGTGCGCGTGCTGCTTGACCGCATCGATTCCGAACAACGCAAGTTACAGTTCAGCGTCGTTGTCGAAGACCGCCGCCCGGTCAAGAAAGCCGCGCCAGCGCAAGAGCGTCTTGCGCAATCCAAACCGAGATCAGAGAAGCAACAAAAACGCGAAAAGAAACAAAAGAAGAAAGACCACAAGAAGACAAAGCGCAGGAATTTCTGACTCTTTGCGCGTCTCCGCGTCCTTTGCTGTGAGCTTCCCTCCTCCTGCTAAAATAAATCCATGCCGCACATGGTGAAATGCGTGAAGCTGGGCCGCGAAGCCGAAGGCCTGGAGGAGCCCCCATTCGACTCCCCGCTCGGACAAAAGATCTATGAGAACGTTTCAAAAGAGGCGTGGGCGCAGTGGATGGAGCACATGAAGATGCTGCTCAACGAATATCGGCTGCAGCCATGGAAGCCGGAAGCGCAAGAGTTCATCGCCGAGCAGATGAACGCTTATTTCTTTGGCGGCGGCTCAGAGCTGCCGAAGGAATACACGCCGCAATAGGTCTCCCTGCAGCTAGCCGACCCTTGTCATCTTCCCGCCAAATTCCAGCCGGTACTTCTCTCCGCGCCAATCGATGACATTGCTGCCGTAGCTTGCCATCCACAAGAAGAAGCCCAGCAGGTCGCGCGCTGGATACAGCCAACAGAAGGACAATGCACGCGGGTCGCGCACGATCCCCCATCCGATGGCGATCGATTGGATCACCCGATTCAGCAGCGACCAAGCAAACAACGCCCAGCCCAACTGCGGATATCCCACCAACCATCCGCCGATCAATCCAACGATGCCGAATGGCACCGCGAACGTTAACCCACTGCCGAAGTGCCCTTTAGGACGCGAATAGCGGGTGCTCTTCATCCAGCGAACTTGATGCGCCCAGCTGTTGGCCCACGAGCGGCTCAGCACCACGTGATCGATCACATGCGTGGAGATGATGTTTTTGTATCCGGCCGCGTCTGCAAGATTGCCGATGACGTAATCGTCGGCGCAGTAGTCCCCCATCTGCGTCACGCCGCCGATCTTCGCGATCACATCTTTGCGCGTTGACATCGTGGGGCCCAAAGCAAACTTCATTCCCTCCAGCATGTTTGCGATGAGCACGCCGGAGGTCATCTCCACGCTCATGCCCAACGCCTCCATACGCGCCCACAATCCGCCGACAGGCAAGCCGCGATAGAGACAAGTGCTCACGCCGAGCTTCGCATCCGCAAGCGGCGGCGCCACTTCCCGCAGGTAATTCGGCGCGACCCAGACGTCACTGTCACTGATGACGAGGATGTCATGTTTCGCCTCGCGCACCATCTTGTCCAACGAATAGACTTTGGCATTCGGCCACGGCGGCTCGCCCGTTGTTAGGATGCGGCAATCTATCTGCGGATAGCGCGCGCTGATGTCGCGCACCAACTGTAGAGCCGCGTCGCCCTCATGCCGCGCGCAGAACAACAACTCCCACTCGCCGGGATAATCTTGCAGAAAGAAGCTTTCCAGGTCTTCTGCGAGGCGCGCCTCCATGCCGTGTACAGGTTTCAAGACGCTGACTGCGGGAAGAATCTTCGGCTGCGTGATCCGCGCCGCGCGCATCTGCGCCAGATGTTTTCGCGCAGCCACCAGCGCCAGGCCCAGGAACACGGTACTCGCCAGCGTCCCAATGACGGCAACGCCAAGTAGAAGTTGTGAGAAGATGTGAATCAAATCCACCGTGGATCAAAGAGGATAAAAAGACAGATTTGTCTGGTGCATCACAATCCCGACGGCGAATCCTAACAATCATCGCGCTGCT
>JAICWB010000277.1 GCA_025935035.1 Terriglobales bacterium | reverse complement strand
GGCCCGGTGTAGATGGTGTGGCCCGCGTAGTCCTCGCGCGCGCTGGCGATGGAGTTCAGATAGCTCGCGAGGCGCGCACCGTCAAAGCGGCCCTCGAAGACCTCTGAATATGCCACAGGGCCATTGGGGCCGGCGGGATTGTCCATGCGATGCAGCGCGAAGGCGACCGCGTCGAGATCGCGCTCGGGGTCGATGCCGGTGGCGTCGATGAAGCGCTGATAGTCGGGGGAGTGGCTGACGGGCGTGCGGTCGAAGTGCGTGGCCAGGCGGATGGGCTTGAGGTTGACGTAAACGATGGCGTCGGATTCTGGGAGGAGGCGTGCGACCTCCGGCGGTGCGTGCTTGCGCAGCAGGACGGCGGTGATGAGCGCGGCGACGAGAGCCAGCGCGATGAACAGCGAGTACCGCGTGCGTTTACGCATCCGCTTTGTTTTTACGCTGAAGCGCGGCGGCGTGCAATGGGGTAGTGCTAGTCTCTTGTTGGTCGCGTGACGTTGTCGACAACCATCACCTGTACTGGGACTTTGGCGGACTTCAACTTTAAACCGAGCTGTTCTTGAATTGCCGTAAAGATTGAAGGGGCTGAATTGCCTTCGGCTGATTGGGCGCTGCTGCTGTTGCCGTCTGACGAAGCTGCTATGTCATCCGGCGTCCATTCCAAATTGAAGTCATAGTTGCCTGTAAGGCCGGTCTTGTCGACGAATGTGCGATGCAACTCTAACGACAGGGCGTAGAGAAAGTAAGACATGGCCGGGCCTTGAGCGGTCAGCTTGCCGCGACTCCAGTTGAACCAGCCGGATCCGTTTTCATGGTCTGGGTGCGCTGGGTCAGGCACGTGCTGCTTGAACTTTGGCCCTCCCTTGGCAACCGTCACTACATAGACCGGCAGTTGCCTCGTCTCGACGTGGGTGGTGAGGTGAAACTGGTCGGACAAAACTTGTCGGAACATGGATCGACGATCCCGGGTTGACAGTGTTGCAAGCTTCGCAACATCCGGACCAGCAACTTTGGCCTCGATATCGAAGCGGTCCGTTTTGGCCCATGAGGGTTCACCGACCAGTTGATTTTCATTGAGCTGGTAGCTCTCCATCAGCAGCATGTGGACGGTGACATTCTCAGCGCCGAGGCCATCGGCATCGACTCGCGCATGGCTGATCGCGTTGGGATTGTTGTCAGGCTTCACGGAGATCACATCGAACCGAGGGATATCGCTGGAAGATGTGTCGGCCCATTGCGCTGGGACACTGCCTGTCTGAGCACTCGCGCCTGCTGTCGCGAGAATCGCAATGTAAGCGATGGAAGGCAGCTTCGGCTTGAGATGCATCGGAGACCTGGACACTATCTACTCCGAGATGGCGAAGGTGTAGATCTTGCCACCGTTGGCGGGGCTGGTAGTGCCGGGCGGGAGGATGCCGTACTCCGCGCCGGGCGTGTCCATGCCGAGGGTGAACTGCCAGGCGTGGGGCGCGACCTTGTGCGGGGTGAAGGCGATGCGGTCCTGATCGTCGCCGCTGATGGAGTGGAAGACGCCGCCGGTCTTGACGCGGAATTCCCGGCTGTTTGACTGGAGGCGGAAGCGGACGAGGTCGTACTCGGCGATGTCGACACCGTCGGGCGCGTAGATGAGGAAGTCGATGGGGCGCGAGAGGAGCAGTTTGGATTCGCGGCCGTTGAGGTGGCCGTTCTCGTCCTGCTTGATGACGCCGTCGGTGACAGTGGATTTGACCCACCCGCCGGATTTGATGTGCAGGATCTCAGGATCGATCGACTGCCACTTTCCGTTCTTGTCCTTGTAGTAGACGCCGATCTCGTTGACGTCAGAGAGCGCGATGGGCGCGGGTACGGGATCGGAGCCGGTGAGGCGGATGCGGCCTTTATTGATCATGGCCTGAATGACGCGGTCGGAGACGCCGGCGGTCTTGAGCGCGAGCAGTGAATCGGCGTCGGTGGTGAAGGCCGTGGGTTGGGTCTGGATGGTCTGAACAATCAAGTCGTCGTTGAGGCCGGCCTTCGCGAGTTTAATAACGGAGTCGTTGGTCATCCTCGCGGTAGCAGCTTTGGGCGTGGGAAGCGGTCCGGCGGCGTCATCCTGCGCGTAGAGGAGAGTGGGAGCGAGCAGCAGCAATGAAAGAAGCAGGGCGAAGCGAAGGCGCATAGACGCGGTTCCTCAGAATACGTGCGCAGGCGGCGCTACCATCCTAATAGGACGGCTGAGCGGAGGCGACGTTTACGTTAGGTTCGCGTGTGATGGCTATGCTAAAGTTGAGGCTGCGGCGCACTCTGGAGCGCGCACTTGGGCGCTGGGCGCGTGGGTGCGGAACGGGGCGGGTCGCGGCTTCGGCGGAGATTTCGGCGGTTTGGGAATCGAAGCGAGGGCTGGCGTAGCTCAGTTGGTAGAGCATCTGATTTGTAATCAGAGGGTCAACGTTTCAATTCCGTTCGCCAGCTCCAAATCTGAGGTCCGCCGGACGAAGCGGACACAACAAGAATGCACAGGTGGCCGAGTGGTTAATGGCAGCAGACTGTAAATCTGCCGCGCAATGCGCTACGGAGGTTCGAATCCTCCCCTGTGCACCATCCTTTCTGACTGAATGCCTGTGAATACGAGCGAAACCGAAGTGGAACTGAAGCCGGCGGGCAGCGGACGGCTGGTCCTCGCGATCGCAGGATTCGCAGCGCTGGCAGCGTTGGCGTGGTGGACGATGGAGCCGGGAAAGTTCCGTTCCCTCACGTGGGTCCTGCTCGGGTTTTTTGCGTTCCGGGTGGTTCTCACACACGTGCGTTCGCGATAGGATAAAAAGAAGCAAGTGAATCGTTTCGGTTTCAGTAGAAAAGCTGATGTAGCTCAGTGGTAGAGCACTCCCTTGGTAAGGGAGAGGTCATGGGTTCAAGCCCCATCATCAGCTCCAGTTTTAGCGGCACGGCCCGCAGCGGGCGGGAGTAACTCAGTGGTAGAGTCACAGCCTTCCAAGCTGTTGGTCGCGGGTTCGATTCCCGTCTCCCGCTCCAAAAGAGCACTTAGCAAATGGCAATTGGCAATTAGCCGAAAGAAAACAGACAGCACTCAGCATTCAGAGCTTGGGCAGAGTGGGCGATGCAGAAAGCAGTTTTCGCCGAGTGGGAATTAGAAGCGCCGGCTGAATGCTGGACGCACTGGACAGTCAGAGGGATTTCGAACGAATGGCATTTCAGCAGGCGCCGATTGCGGTCAAAAAGACCGAAGATTTTGAGCAGTTGAAAGCGGCCATTGAGCGCGTGTTTGGCGCGGCTGCGGTACAGAAATTTTATAGCCGGCTCGAGAGCAAGGGCATGGGAGCGCGCGAGTTCGAAAAGATCGTGAACTCGGGGCTGCTGGAGTTGGTGGATGCGACGCTGGCACGGTCGGGGAAGACGGCGAAAGAACTTTGGGAGTCGCTGGAGCTTTCAGACCAGGCGTTGATGCGGGAGTTTTACCTGGAGAAGATTGAGCAGGTAGATCCCGCTATGCGGCATAAGTACCGCAAGGTTTACCGGTATTACTGAAAAGGTTTAACCGCGGATTTACGCGGAACAACGCGGATCAGGCGGAGACGAGAAAACAGATCAAAAGCTAAGAGCTAAAGG
>JAICWB010000345.1 GCA_025935035.1 Terriglobales bacterium | reverse complement strand
GAATCAGCTTTCCCCAAGAACATTGGTGCAGAGATCGATCTTAAGTCCAATGGTGTCTTTGCGGAAGGCGTTCTGTTCGGTGAGGACGCTGGCCGCGTGGTGATTACTTGCGACCGGAAAAAGGCGTTGGACATCAAACAAGTAGCGTTAAAATGGGGCGTACGGGCGGACCAGATCGGACGCACTGTTCCTGAAAAACTAGAGATTCGTATCGACGGCAGACAGGCAGTCTCGGCAAACGTGTCGGAACTGCGGCAAGTCTGGGATTTGGCGCTTAAGAAGGCTTTGCATGTGGAGGCTCCGGAGCATCTGGTACCGGAGGTGTTGCAAAAAAGCTAGGAAGCATTCAGCTATCAGCATTCAGCCAATTCAACTTCGGGAACTGGGATAGTTATAAAGCGGCGAGCAAGATTTTGAATGATAAAGCCGCGAGGCCCGTGTGGTGCCGAGCGGCGTGCAACAAGCGCAGTAACATTTCATCTGGAGATCAATGGTGAGCGGTTTGGAGCGCAGCGACAAATTTAAAGACGAATGCGGCGTAGTAGCGGTACACAATCACCGTGAGGCATCGACGCTCGCCTATCTGGGGCTGCATCAACTGCAGCATCGCGGGCAGGAGTCGGCAGGCGTTGTTTCGTCGAATGGCGAGCGTCTCTTCGTCCACAAAGCGATGGGAGAAGTCGCGGAGATCTTCACCACTGAGGTCCTGAATCATCTGCCGGGCACTCTCGCAATCGGTCACACGCGCTACTCCACGGCTGGCGATTCCGCTGTGCTCAACGCGCAGCCTATTATGGTGGATTGCAACAAGGGCATGATTGCCATTGCGCATAACGGCAACCTGGTCAACGCCAATGAAATCCGCCACCGGCTGGAGACGCAAGGCTCGATTTTTCAAACCACCAGTGATACGGAGGTCATCGTTCACCTGATCGCTCAATCCAAGGAACAGACGCTGCCGGAAGCGGTGTGCGACGCCCTGCGCCGGATTGAAGGCGCGTTTTCTTTGGTGATGATGACGCGCGACCGTATCTTTGCCATTCGCGATCCGCGCGGCTTCCGTCCGCTTTCCATGGGACGCATTCCTAATGCAGCGGGCGAGGGCCGCGACACGATTGTGTTTGCTTCTGAGACCTGTGCCTTTGACCTGATTGGAGCGGTCTATGAGCGCGACGTAAAACCGGGCGAGATGGTGGTGGTTGGTTCGGAAGGGACTTATTCGCGCTTCTTTGCTTCTGAGATGAAGCAGTCGGCATGCATCTTTGAGCATGTGTATTTTTCGCGTCCAGATAGCGTGGTGTTTGGGCGGTCAGTACAGGCCAGCCGCGAAGCGATGGGTCGCCAACTGGCGAAGGAATCGCCTGTCGAAGCCGACTTAGTTGTTCCGGTACCGGATTCCGGCGTGGCCGCAGCGCTGGGCTATTCGTCAGAATCGTTGCTGCCGTTTCGCTTTGGGCTGATTCGCAATCATTACATCGGGCGCACTTTTATTGAGCCGGAGCAGCGTGTGCGCGACTTCGGGGTAAAGCTCAAGCTCAATCCTATCCGCAGTTTGCTGGCAGGAAAGCGCGTGATCCTGGTGGATGATTCAATCGTCCGCGGCACCACGAGCAGAAAAATTGTACGCATGGTGCGCGACGCCGGCGCAAAGGAAGTTCACATGCGCATCTCATGCCCGCCGACGATCTCGCCCTGCTACTACGGCGTGGATACGCCTTCCAAGGAACATCTCATCGCATCAAACAAGTCGGTGGAAGAAATTCGTGACTATATCGGCGCGGATTCTTTGGCCTATCTTTCTCTGGAAGGGTTGCGCGCGGCCTGCGGCGAAGGCGAAAAAGCCACTTACTGCACTTCCTGCTACACCGGCATCTATCCTACGGAGTTCATTCCGCTCGATCAGATCCAGCCGATGGTGGTGGAGAAGAAGCGGTAATTATTGAGGACTGCCGGGATGAGTGAAATCTGCTATCTGGTTGATCCTGAAGAAATGCTCAAGGCGGCTGAACGCGGTGATG
>JAICWB010000226.1 GCA_025935035.1 Terriglobales bacterium | reverse complement strand
GCCATGTTGGGGGCGAAGAAGCCTTTCAGCTTGATGGACGCCATGTCTGACTTGCCGATGACGCTCATCTTGCCGAGCACGTAGTTCTTGGCGTCGGTCTTGCCGTCAAGGATGGCTAGTGTGCCGGTACGTTCGCGTCCGGGGACCGGGACCGGCGGTGGGGTCGCATGTGCGCCTCCAGCCGTGGCGGAAGCGGCACTGGCGGTGGCGGCCGCGATCATCTCTTTCGCCTTTTTGGTGTCAAGCACCATGGTGGCTTCCATCTTGGGAACAGCCGGGCCGGCTACTTGTTTGGCTCCCGCTGCGCCGGCATCGTCATGCCATGTGTCTTTGAACGTGACGGTGTGCTTGCCGATGAGGATGACGTCATCATCCTTCAGCGCCGACTTGCTGATGCGGCGGTTGTTAAGGAACGTGCCGTTGAGACTGTTGTTGTCTTCAATGACGTACTTGTCGGTGTCCCAATAGATCTTGGCGTGGTGTCCGGAGACGGCGAGGTTGTCCACGTGAATGAGATTGTCCGGAAGACGGCCAATGGTGACCACGCCCTGCGAAAGGGGCACTTCTTTGAGCACTGCCTGCTCAAATTTCAAAAAGAGTTTTGCCACTTCGAACCTCCGGGAAATAACCAGTTCCAGAATCTTTTATACCAAGGCTGCTCCGCCATGCGCAGCAGGATGCAGGTGATGTTGTCATCGCCGCCGTGCGCCTTGGCGGCATCGATCAAGTCCGCGCATCCCTGTTCCAGCGTAGGCGCTTCCTGGATGATGCCGAGCATCCAATCATCTTTCACATGCTTGGTCAGGCCGTCACTGGCAAGCAAAAGCATGTCACCGGGCAGGGCGATCATGTCGTCCACGTCCGGCTTCACCGTATCTTCAGAGCCCAGCGCGCGGATGATGATGTTCTGCATCTCAGAACGCTCCGCCTGCTCGCGCGTGATAAGACCGCGCCTGACTTGCTCCATCACCAGCGAATGATCATTAGTCAACTGCTGTATGTTGCCCTGGCGGATCAAGTAGATCCGCGAATCACCCACGTGGCCGATGGAGAAAAAATTCCCTTTCGTCAGCACGGCAACGATGGTGGAACCCATGCCGCGCTGCGAATTGTTCTTGGCGCCCATCTGGTGCACGTTAGCGTTCGCCAACTGGATGGCGCTGGCAAGCGCGTTCGCGCGCTCAGAAACACCTTCAAAGGTCTGCCCAATGACCGGATAACGGTGTGTGCGGGCTGCGTCACGGAAATATTTCAATACCGTATCGACGCTGGTCTTGCTCGCCACCTCACCCGCGGCCGCCCCGCCCATGCCGTCACACACTACATAAATGCCAAAGCGGGAGTCGTAGCCAAAGTTGTCTTCGTTGTTCTTACGAACACAACCTAAATCACTCTTCCCGGCGACCTGAACGGTTAGGCTCATCAACTCTTCTTCCTTGGGACCAAGCGCCGCGGAATTCCCGCCGGAGCTTCCCGAAAACCTCAAAAACTTGCCTACCTGTTCAAATCGCTGGTGGCAATCGTAACGTAAATCTCAGGGGCTACTTACCCTAAACTTCCTGGCGGACGCTGGGGAGTAAACGGCGAAAATCAGCCTTGCGGCTCTGCGTGGACGCGGTGCGCACAGCCAAAGACACAGTTCTCCCTACCCTACCGAGGCGCATTAGAGTTGTGGCGGATTTTACTGGCTAAAATCGGTTTAACGCAAGAAAAATCAGCAGCTTAGGGTAAGCCACCGACCCGACCCTTCAGGAAGAAGCCTTAAGCAGGGCAAAATCGAGAGCTGCTGGTCATTTCGGCCAACCGCACCAAATTCGCGGCATTCCTATCCTAAACAAGTGGAGGATAGAAAACATGAAGAAGACCCTTTTGAGTTTTGCTACAGCGCTGCTGGCCTGCACTATGGCCGTGGCGCAGTCGCATCCTGCGACAGCAACGAACCCGAATGACCCGAACGCGACCCAAGTGGCACAGACGAATGCGCCCGCGGACCGCGCAGACCATAACAACTACAGTTGGATCGGCTTGCTGGGCCTGATCGGTTTGGCGGGCTTGACGCGTCGCCGCGACAACGCGCGGACCTATGACGCTGACCGGACGCGTGACGTCAACCGCACAGAGACAGTCGTGCGCGACCGTGACGATATCCGCCGCGCCGGCTAGAACATTTGCGCAACAACCAAAAATCCCGCTCGAAATGAGCGGGATTTTATTTTGGAGATTTTGCCCGACTACGGCACCAGGTTCGCCATCTGGCTGTTGAGCTTATCGGCGACCGAGATACGTGTGTTAGCGCGCTGGAGCTCGTTCTCGGCGACATTCGGCTCACGGCAGTTGACCTCCACTACTGATTAACGCCTGCACTTTATTCAAGAACGAGGTCTGGTTCATGCCTTCGTACTGCGTAAATGAGCTCTCGTTGTCTAAAGCCAAAACAGAACTTCCAGTCAACTCATAGGCGGTCAGGATACCGAAGTCTGAATTTGTTTTTGGCATCTGATGTAAGAAAAACAAATACACTCCACCAGCCTTTGGATACCCGATCCCATCGAATACTACTTTCTTCTTGTGACCCGACGGGAATACCACGTTACCGCCAGCACTAATTCCCGTGACTGTTGCTCTTGAAGCAGTGCCTTTCAGTACAGTCGTGAGACGGATCGTCGTCTCGGTATACACACCAGTCTTATCGGGGGTCACAAATCCTCTGGAACTAACCACGCTTCCGATGGCGATCAGCTCCGAATTTTTGATCGGCAGAGCCTCTCGGCCGTTACCAACGTAGTCCATGTGAGTAACGTTCGTGCTCTCCCCTCCAAGCCCCCCCTCGGTTCCCGGATCAATAAGCGTGTTAGGGGCAGTCGTATTCCTCCATTGTGTATCGCGTTTGTCGCGTGCGGCAGCGTCGTCGTTCAAAAGATCGGACGAATCTCTTTGAAATTTTGCTTCAACTGGATCCGCTGAATGGGGCCCGATCGCGCGTTTGTGGGGTTGAACTGTCGATTGTGTGGTTACGCTGCCAACGGCAGCTTGACCTTGCATCTGGAAGGGCAACGCTAGAAGACACACGACGGCCCCAATCTGTGTATGCCGAGCTAGGCACTTCCAGTAACGCCTTGAATCAAAAATCGACACGGGAACCTCCGGTAAATTTGATTTTTTTTGTGAGGAACGGAAGGGAAGATGGAAGTAGCCCGAACTGCCATGCATGTTTACTTCTTCTCCTCTTACAATCTCACTCGACGGATACCGACGAGTGGTTCAGAGTTGGGGGCCGAGAAGTCCTAACAAAACACAAATATGTGCCACGGTTTAAGGCAGCAGATTAAACCCTGTCAATCGGGCCGATAATAGGAACGACTACGGGACCAGGTTCGCCATCTGGCTGTTGAGCTTATCGGCGACCGAGATGCGTGTGTTAGCGCGCTGGAGCTCGCTCTCGGCGTTGGCGGCGGCAACGTCGTCCTTGGGAGACTTCAGCGCCGACTCGGCGGTTTCCTTGGCCTTCTTGGCGCGGGCTACGTCAATCTCTTCCGCCTTCTCGGCGACTTCCGCCAGGATGGTGACTTTGTTCGGAAGGACTTCAGCGAATCCCCATGCGACCGCGAGGCGCTTGATGGCGCCCTTTTCATCGCGATAGCCGATCTCGCCGACAGCGAGTTCGGTGATCAGGGGCGCATGGCCGGGCAGGATGCCGAGGTATCCGGTCTTGCCGGGTATCTGCATCTCCGTCGCGCGGTCTTCTACTACCTTGCGCTCCGGGGTGACTATTTCAACTTGAAAGGTCTCAGCCATTAAGAATTCGTTTCCGGTTTCCCGTTTCCCGTTTCCCGAAAGCCCGATCAATCAACATCGGGAAACGGGAAACCAATAACGGGAAACGATGTTCTATGCCGTTGCCGCCGACTTCATCTTCTCGGCGGTCTCAAGCACTTCGTCAATGCCACCCTTCATGTAGAAGGCCTGCTCGGGGACATCGTCATGTTTGCCGTCGATGATCTCCTTGAAGCTGCGCACGGTGTCCGCGATCTTCACGTAGCGTCCCTGGATGCCGGTGAACTGCTCGGCAACGTGGAAAGGCTGCGAGAGGAACTTCTGGATCTTGCGGGCGCGGGCGACCAGCAGCTTGTCGTCTTCACTGAGTTCGTCGATGCCGAGAATGGCGATGATGTCCTGCAGATCTTTGTAGCGCTGCAGAACTTTCTTCACGCCTTGCGCGACGTCGTAGTGTTCCTGACCGACGATGTGCGGGTCAAGGATGCGCGAGGTGGAAGCCAGCGGATCGACGGCGGGATAGATACCAATCTCAGTCAAAGGACGCGAGAGCACGGTGGTGGCGTCAAGGTGAGCAAAGGTGGTGGCCGGCGCGGGATCGGTCAAGTCGTCAGCCGGGACGTAGATGGCCTGCACCGAGGTGACGGAACCCTTCTTGGTGGAGGTGATGCGCTCCTGCAGTTCGCCCATTTCGGTAGCAAGGTTCGGCTGGTATCCTACGGCGCTGGGCATACGGCCCAGCAGCGCGGACACTTCTGAACCGGCCTGCGTGAAGCGGAAGATGTTGTCAATGAAGAGCAGCGTGTCTGCGCCTTCTTCATCGCGGAAGTATTCGGCGACGGTGAGGCCGGTCAGCGCTACGCGCAGACGCGCCCCTGGGGGCTCGGTCATCTGTCCGTAGACGAGCGCGGCCTTTGATTTGTCCGGGTTGCCTGGCGAGATGACGCCCGACTCTGA
Organism: Terriglobales bacterium; assembly: GCA_025935035.1. GTDB lineage: Bacteria > Acidobacteriota > Terriglobia > Terriglobales > Acidobacteriaceae > JAICLA01. Next base: position 171 of record JAICWB010000226.1, on the reverse strand, counting down.
CATTTCCAGCCACAAGTCGTTTCCTTCACGGGTACGCTCGCCGACGCCGGCGAAGACGGAGTATCCGCCGTGATTCTTGGCGACGTTGTTGATGAGTTCCATGATGACGACGGTCTTGCCCACGCCGGCGCCGCCGAAGAGGCCGATCTTGCCGCCCTTCAAGAAGGGCTG
>JAICWB010000268.1 GCA_025935035.1 Terriglobales bacterium | reverse complement strand
TTTTTAAGCTCGCGGTACAATCCTGCGCATGAAGATCGCAATGGGCGCCGACCACGCCGGGTTTGACCTCAAGGAATTGCTCAAGGAGCACATTGAGAAAGCGGGGCATCAGGTCAAAGATCTGGGCACACATGCTTCAGACTCGGTTGATTATCCCGATTACGCGCGCGAAGTTGCGCACGATGTGGCGCGGCACGATTCTGACTTTGGCGTGCTGGTATGTGGTAGCGGCGTAGGCATGTCGATCACGGCGAACAAGGTGGCGGGCATTCGCGCCGCGAACGTGGGAAGCGAACAAGCTGCGCGCTTGAGTCGCGAACACAACAACGCGAATGTGCTGGCATTGGGCGCGCGTGTGGTGCGGGAAGCGGATGCGCTCAAGATCGTGGATGCATTCATTAATACGCCGTTTGCCGGTGGCCGGCACGAGCGTCGGGTGGATAAGATCGCGCAGATCGAGCAAGAAGAAAGAAGCAGTTAGCGCCGCGCATCCAGCGTCGAGTGCGTGCGTGTTGCCCAAAGCAGATGCAACGGCAGGGCCGCAAAAGCCAAAACTTATACCTCGCATTTCGTCATTCTGGCGTAACATATCGTCATTCTCCAGAGGGCGATCTTTCTGATAGGGACTACTATTTCTCATTACCGGATCTTGGGTAAGTTGGGTTCGGGCGGCATGGGTGTGGTGTATGAGGCGGAAGACTTGCGCCTGCACCGGCATGTTGCGCTGAAATTCCTACCGGAAGAGCTCGCGAAGAATCCGCTGGCGCTGGAACGTTTCCAACGTGAGGCGCAGGCTGCGAGCGCGCTGAACCATCCGCATATCTGCACTATCCATGACATTGGCGAAGAGGGCGGCAAGAGTTTTATCGCGATGGAACTGCTCGAAGGGCAAACGCTTGACCACAAGTTGAACGGCAGGCCGGTCGAGTTGGACCATCTACTGCAGTGGTCGATCGAAGTGGCGGACGCTCTGGACGCCGCGCATGGAAAAGGCATCGTTCATCGCGATATCAAGCCTTCCAATATTTTCATCACGCAGCGCGGACAGGCGAAAGTCCTCGACTTTGGGCTGGCTAAGGTGCAGAACTCTGACACTGCGATTACTCCGTCGCCGGAGGCGCGCACGATGACACGCGACCCCGGTGACCTCACGTCACCGGGCAGCACCATGGGGACGATGGCGTATATGTCTCCCGAGCAGGCGCGGGGAGACGAACTGGACGCGCGAAGTGACATCTTCTCGTTCGGCGCGGTGATGTATGAGATGGCCACGGGCTCGCGGGCGTTCGCGGGAAAGACCGCAGCGGCGATCGCGGGTGACATACTTTATAAGCAGCCGGCGCCGGCGGGGCAGGTGAATCCCATGCTGCCGGCAGAAGTGGTACACCTGATCGACCACGCGCTGGAGAAGAAGCGCGAAGAGCGCATTCAATCTGCGGCGGAGTTGCGTTCGCAGTTGAAGCGCATCAAGCGCGAGACGGAGTCAGGAAAGTCCGCAGCGCAGGCGGTGGCAAGTGCGACCGCGGCAAAGTCCGTCAACAAGATGCCGTGGATCGCCGGCGCGGCTACGGTGGCGCTGCTGGTGGTCTTGGGCGGACTTTATGCGCGCAAAGCCTCTGCGAACGCGATCGATTCCATTGCGGTAATGCCCTTCACGAATGCGGGTGGCAATGCAAACACGGAATATTTGAGCGACGGGCTGACGGATTCATTGATCGACGGATTGGCGCATGTGCCGCAACTCAAGGTGAAGTCGCGCAATTCCACGTTTCGTTACAAAGGCAAAGATATCGATGTGGAGAGGGTAGGCAATGAGCTCGGCGTAGCCGCTGTGCTCACCGGCCGAATCTCGCAGCGGGGTGACATGGTGCAAGTCAGCGCGGAGTTGACCAAGGTGGCTGACAACACACAGCTTTGGGGCGAGCAGTTTACGCGGCCGTCAAGCGACCTGATCGCTTTGCAGCAACAACTCTCGGCGGACATTGCGGAAAAACTGCGCTCACAGCTTACAGGGACAGAGATGAAGCAGGTCACCGAGCAGGGAACAGCTGATCCCGAAGCGTACGCACTTTATTTGAAGGGGCGATATCACTGGAGCAAGCGCACGCCGGCGGACCTGAAGACGGCAGAAGAGTACCTGCAGGAGGCGGTCGCCAAAGATCCGAACTACGCCCGCGGATGGCTGGCATTGGCAGATGTTTATAGTGTGTGGTCGGATTATGGAGCAGACCCTTCCGTCGTGCTCCCGAAGGGGGACGAGATGGCGAAAAAAGCTTTGTCGCTTGATCCGAACCTCGCGCATGCGCACTCCATCCTGGGCACGAGCCTGGTGGAGTATTACAAGAAATTTTCAGAAGGTGAGGCAGAGGAAAAGAAAGCCATCGAACTCGATCCGAACGACGCCACTGCCCACCAATGGTATGGCGAAGAGTTGGGGTGGCTGGGAAGAGAGCAAGATGCATTGGCCGAACTGCAGCGCGCGCGAGACCTGGATCCCTCCTCGGGCATCATTGCGTCCTCGATCTGTGAGATAAAGATCGATGGGCGGGATTTCGACGGTGCGCTCGCGGAATGCAAGAAAGCGGCCGCACAATTCCCTGAGTTCGCCCGGGCGCACGAATTTCTGGCAAATGCTTATGCTGCCAAAGGCATGTACCAGGAAGCACTGAATGAGCGCAAGATCTCGAACCGGATCACCGGCGACAAACTAGCCGCTGAGCGTACCGCTGCTTTTGAGCAGGGATACCGCGCGGGCGGATACAAGACGGGATTGGCCCGAGTGCTTGAAGTATTAAAGAGACAAGGCAAGGACTCAGGTGTCGCTGCCTTTGACATTGGGGCCCTGTATGCCCAGGTGAACCAGAATGATCAGGCGTTCGCGCAACTGAACGCCTCTTTCCAAAACCATGAGCCTGGCGTCATCGGCCTGAATACGGATTACCGGTTGGATCCACTGAAGTCAGACCCCAGATTTGCGGAACTGGTGCGCAAGGTGGGGCTGCCACAAGCAAAGTGATGAAGCGCAAGAACGACTATGTGGTGACTTCAGATCGTGTGAGGCTGCTGAAGCATGTAGACGCCATCCATGCTTATCTCAAGACTTCCTACTGGGCGGAGGGAATCCCGAAAAAGACGGTCCGCAAGTCGATGCAGGGCTCGATCTGCTTCGGCATGCTACGCGAACGCGCACTCGTGGGATTCTGCCGCGTGATCACTGACAAAGCGACTTATGCCTATCTGGCTGATGTCTTCGTGCTGGAGGGACATCGCGGCAAAGGGCTGTCAAAGCGAATGATGGAAGCGGTGAAGACGCACAAAGGTCTCCAGAGCATCCGGCGGTTCATGCTGGTCACGCGCGACGCGCATACACTGTACGCGCAATATGGATTCAAGCCGCTGGCCGCGCCTGAGCGGCATATGGAATTGGTGGTGAAGGACATTTACAAACGTCACCGCTAGGCCCAACTGCGAAAAGCGTGCAGGTGGCGACAAACATCCAACTCCGCCCTTTAAAACCGCAACTTACCTTTGAAGCCATTCTAGGGGGAAGTTGTGTTCAGAAAGCCGCTCGTCTATTTGCTTGCTCTATTCGTGTTTACTGCCGCCGCTTGGGCGGACCAGGTCACTCTGGCCAACGGTGACCGCATTACCGGCGACATCAAAAGTTCAGATGGCTCATCGCTCATCATCAAGACCGATTACGCGGGAGAGCTGACGGTTAAGTGGTCAGCCATCAAGACCGTTTCCAGCGACCAACCTTTATATGTGACCGGGAAAGATGGCCGCGTCGTGGTGGGCAAAGTCACCACTACTGACGACAAAATCGCGGTAGCGTCGTCCTCGGGTGAAGTCACCCTGACGCACGATTCCATCAAGACCATCCGATC
>JAICWB010000326.1 GCA_025935035.1 Terriglobales bacterium | reverse complement strand
TGTCCTTCAAGTCCGTAAGGCTTTATCCGCTCTTATCTTTCTTTTAATCCGTCCTGATCCGTGTTCTAAGGTTTGCTTTTCTCTAACGGCTAGCAGCTCTCTTCCGCCGGATGCGGCTTGCCCAGCTCTTTCAAGAACTGCTGCGCCTCGCGCTCTTTTTCCTCTAACGCCGCGCGGTCTTCGCCGGTGGCTGATTCGCGCAGCTTGCGCACCAGCCCCAAACACTTTTCCATCGCAGAGCGCGCTGGCTCTTCGCGATCGAAGCTGGCATGCAGCACCGCCAGTGTGAAGTAAGCGTCTTTCTGCACAGCCGGCGGCGAATCCAGCGCAGCGTTCAGCACGCGGACAATATCTTCATAGTGCGACTCGTTGTAATGCATGGCTGTGGCCATCAACACGCGGGTCTCAGCCTTGGCGGCGCGAGCGGCTTCGGCGTCATGCTCAGCAATATCGGTGTAGAGGTCGCCGGTGAGCATGTCTGAACATATCTCGATCGCCTCCTGATAATGGCGATGCATGGCGGCAGCGCCGGCGCGGGCGAGTTCTGCGTTATGTTTGGCGAGGGCGGCGTCTGAGTTCATGAATTCGGTCTTAATCAGTGGAGCAATCGTATCAAAGGGAAAAGTCACGGTACACTCAAACCGTGGCGGAAGCGATCCTGATCACGGGCACCACGGGGCTAGTGGGGTACTCACTGGCTCAGGCGCTTGCTGCGCAAAAGCGCGAGGTTGTGGGACAGGTGCGAGGCGATGCATCGCGGAGCCCAGTTCGCGAGAATATTCGGTGGGACCTGGTGAGATCGCGTCCGGTAGATGAAAGTGTGCTCGAGGATAAGAAGCTGAGCGCGGTTGTCCATCTGGCCGGCGACAACGTTTTTGGCCTGTGGACGGAGGCCAAGAAAAAGCGCATCCATGACAGCCGCGTAGTGGGCACCCGCCACGTGGCGGAATATTTGGCCGCGATGCCGGCGGAACGCAGGCCCAAGGCGTTGATATGTGCGTCTGCGGTAGGCTACTACGGCGACCGCGCTGATGAGCTTCTGACCGAATCCAGCGAACCCGGCGAAGGCTTCCTGGCTGAGACCTGCGTGAAGTGGGAGATCGCCGCCGAGGCCGCACGCAATGCGGGCATTCGCGTAGTGCATCTGCGGCTCGGCATCGTGCTCACGGCCAAAGGCGGCGCGCTGAAATCAATGCTGCCCGCGTTCAACTTTGGGTTGGGCGGAAAGCTAGGAAGCGGCAAGCAGTGGTTCCCTTGGGTAGCGATGGAAGATGTGATCGAGATGATCCTCTACGCTCTCGATCACCATGACCTCAGCGGCGCAGTGAACGTGGTAGCGCCAAACGTGGTGACGAACGAGGAGTTCACGAAGGCTTTGGGACGTGCGTTGCATCGTCCCACTTTGGCGCCGGTGCCCGCCTTCGCGCTGAAGATGCTGCCCGGCGACATGGGCCAGGAGATGTTCCTGGCCAGCGAGCGCGTGGTTCCGGAAGTTTTGCAAAAACGCGGGTTCGGTTTCCAGTTCCCGACCCTCGAACATGCATTGCAACACGCGCTGGGTGATCGTTGAATGGCTCGACGCCGCAGCGATGCGATGCTGCGCCGTGACCACGCACCCAGTCACGACGCGGTTGCCTGCAGCAAATCCGATCTCAAGCTTTGGTTGCTTGGCTCCAAAAAAGTTGAGGTCGCAGTCTGCACGGGCGATTGCCAACAAAATCGCGCAGTATTCACTTTGTCATTGATTCGGGAAACCAAACCAATCCAGAATGCGTTCCAAGTAGACAGATTTCGTTAGCCGAAGGAGCGTTGCGCAGATGGTAAATGAGACGCATCCGTTGCGAGAGTTCTTCACGACGCTGGTGGAACGCCACTATGACAATGTCGGCCTGCGCGACGCCGAGATCAGCCATTACGTCGCCAACTTGCTCACCGATTTCTGTGAGACCGAAGAACTGTTCAAAGTGCGCAATGAAAATGGACGTCCTCTGCACGATGTAGGCGAGATGCTGATGGAAGCCGACCCTATCTATGGTCCCGCGCCTTCATTCGACCGCGAACGCCAAGTCCGCAAACACATTGGCGATTACGCGTTATTCTGCACCGGCATGTTCCCCGAGAGCATCAATCACTATCGGCTGCGCAAACAGCGGCTGGAGAACATGATCGACTTTATGAAGGCCGGCAAAGAAAGCTATTACATCGTCTCGCAGTTCGACCTGTTCGAGTATGCGAAGGTGGCGCCTCTGTTCGCGAAGTTATCCCGCGAGTTCGAGGCATGTGTGTATGGGTTGAACGTGGTGAAGAATGAGCTGGAGGTGATGCAGCATCCGATCGCGCGGCGAACGGATGAGCTGATCATGTGAAATCAAAGCAAAACCTTTGAACGCGGATCAGGGCGGATAAAAGGAAGGACCAAGAAAGGCGAACCCTTCATAGTTTTATCCGTCTTTTATCTTTCTTTGATCCGCGGTTGAAGATTTTGGGGTTGTGTTACCCGAGTTTGTAGAAGCTCAGCACAGCATCTCCCTGTTTCAATTCCCGATATCGTTTCAGCGCACCGAATCCCGCGCCGGGATCGAAGTGCTTGTCATGCTCGGCAATAACGATGCTTTCGGCGTTAAGCAACTGCGATTGCGCGATCAGGCCGAGCGCTTGGCCGTAAGCTGCGTGGTCTTC
>JAICWB010000343.1 GCA_025935035.1 Terriglobales bacterium | reverse complement strand
TCATCCAGTCGCATCCTGAAGTGATGGTCGTCCCGCCGGACCCGCCGCAGATGCTCATCAAGATCGGTCAGGTGCGGCGCGTCATCGAGACCATCTATTACAAGCCGACCGAAGCGCGGCGACGCGTTTACATTTTCACCGACTCGGCATTCATGAAAGAGGCGGCCAATTCGCTGTTAAAAGTGCTTGAGGAACCTCCCGAGTTTGCAACATTGTTCCTTCTCACGACAAATCCGGGCGAGCTTCTTCCCACTATCCGGTCGCGCAGCGTCACGTTCACTCTAAGCGCGATGCCTCTTCAAGAGATTGAGGGTTTCCTCGCGGAAAGGAGGCCTGAATGGAACGTCCGCCAACGGCAACTCGTCGCGCGGCTCTCCGGCGGGGCCATTGGCAAAGCACAGAGCTTCGATCTGGCCGCGTACACTACGGGACGCGCCGATGCGTTACTCATCCTGCAGTCCGCCATCAATGCGAATGACCACTCGCCGCTTTTCCGGGCCACCGAGACCTACCGCGCGGGCGCCGAGGGCAAAGAGAAGACTGAAGCGCTCATCCACGCCTTATATTCTCTGCTCGAAGATCTCTTGTTCCTGACAGAAGACTCGCCCGATCTCTTGCGCAATACTGACATTGCTGCCGAGCTTAAGAAACTCGCATCTCAATCTGGTTTCGACTGGATATCGACCGCCGCGCAACGACTGGGTCAAGTCGAGTCCGGCATGCGCCGCAACCTGCTGCGTTCCTTGTCTCTCGATTCTTTCGCCACCGCCCTCGAGCGCTGAACCCCGCCGAGTAGCAGAATCTAAGCAGATTTACTTGACGTAACTCGGCGCAGACACCTGTTTGCCCATCGTGTTTTGCATATGGTAACGTTTAGGCCAATACTCACTCACTAAGATCCACCCGGCGAAGCCATTCGCTCCAGGAGTCGTATCACCATGAAATCGGGCCAGGAATCCACGGCAACCCAACGCGCCCCGGAAAAAGACGAGTTTGTAAGCCGCAAGTTGATTCGCCCCACTCTGCCTACTCCTGAACACCACGTCGAGGCGGGCAATGGCACGTCGCAGATTGTTGAACGCCCGGCTCGTGCCGAACGCCGCGACCGCCCGCAGCGCAAATCATTCGCGCCGGAGCAGACTTTTGCTGAGAATTTTTATTTTCAAAAGCAGCTTCAGACCAAGACGCTGCTGACAGTGGTCTTGAAGAATGGTGAGACCATTAACGGCACGGTGGAATGGTATGACAAGAACTGCGTGAAATTGTCGCGTACCGGCAAACCGAACTTATTGCTGTACAAAACCGCGATCCGTTACATCTACAAGAGCGCTGAAGACGTTCGCGGACACTAAAGCTTCGCAGCCTCGCTCCTGATCGAATCCCACGCCCGTTCCACATGCACTTTTTCCGTGTGTGTCTGTCCCACGCATAGGCGCAACACGTACTTCCCTTTCAGCTTCGTATGCGAAAGATAAAGCTTACCGCTCTTGTTCAGTGCGGCCAGCAACTTCTGGTTAGCGTCGTCTGACTCCCGTAACCGGAAGCACACTAGGTTAGCGCTCACAGGGGCCGCCAATTCAAATTTCGCATCCGCTTTTACCTGTTCCGCAAACCAGTTCGCCAGTTCCACATGCCTTCGCAGATGATGACGCAGCCCCTCAACTCCATAATGCCTTATGACGAACCACAGCTTGAGCGCGCGGAAGCGGCGCCCGAGTGGCACGTGCCAATCGCGGTAATCCAATACCTCGCCCGATTCGCTCATGGGATTGCGCAGATATTCGGGCGTAATGCTAAGCGCGTTGATCAATGCCTTGCGATCAGCAACGAAGTAACAACTGCAATCGAAATTCGTGAACAGCCACTTGTGAGCGTCGAAAACATAGCTGTCTGCGAGTTCCAGCCCTTTGTTGATCGAGCGAAATTCCGGACAGATCGCCGCCGCCCCGGCCATCGCCGCATCCACATGCAACCAAAGGTTATGCTTTTTGCAGATAGCGCCGATCTCAGGCAGCGGATCGATGGCCAATGCCGAAGTCGTCCCTACCGTGGCGCAAACAAAAAACGGCAGATGGCCTGCGGCCTTATC